>JAAEES010000207.1 GCA_013415575.1 Methanomicrobiales archaeon
GTCATCATGATCTGGATTGCCGTCGGGTACTTTCTCATGATCGCGTAGACAATTGCACGACCCACCCAGAGTTTTCCCCCGGTAAATTCTCTGAACCGGGAGAGTTCTCCAAGTACCTGGAACGCTTCGAGGGCGACCTCATCCGTGAGTGCGCAGCTGTCCGGAACGGTGGAATCAAAGAAGAAGATGACCGGCAGTTTGAGCAGGGAGTGGAGCCGTGGGGGGAGGTTCTCCCCCAGTGTCCTGATCACCTCGCGATCAAAGGCGAATTCAGATCCGTTCCGGGTGACCGATAACGGGTGATCCTCTGAGAGGAGCTCGGAGAGCCGCCTGCGCCGGGCCACGACCCCGTCATTGATCTTTCCCATCTCGAGCGCCATCCAGCGCATGAGCACGGACTCGTCGGATACAGGTGGACGGGAGGTCACAACACACATTCCATGGCGATACAGGTTCTTGAACCTATGCGCCCCGGCACCGGTCAGCCGCTTACGACAGTGGTGCTTCCTGGTGCCGGAGAAAAGGGAGGGTAGTGGGGGCGGAGGCAGACCATTTCGGGTTTCGTTCCACAACCTCCCGGTTCAACCAGTGTTCCAATCCGGGTAATCTCCACAATCACGAAGGTAAAATTCTGGACAGGAAGTCGTCCGGAAATGGTTCGCTCACCGGGAAGAACACTCTGCATTTCCCGGTTCAAGGAATCTGAAGGAAGCAATGATCCATTCTATCTCGGCATACTTCTCCAGGGTATCATCATCCTTGACCACCGATGTTCGCAGGGTGTATTCCCGGCCTTCACGGACCGCCGAAATAAACCGGCCGCTGCCGTGGGGGCTCTCGTACCAGTAGTATACCGTATTCTCCTCTCCTCCCAGGCAGAATCCTTCGATTTCGGTCAGGTCGGTCTCCGTGAGCTCCAGGAAGACATTGAATACCAGGAAATCACACATTGCCGCTTTCCTGATCAGAGGGCTCGGCCAGATGTTTGCCCCTGCAGACACGGTGAGTCGGGATCGCCCGTCAGCAGACTCAAAGTAGTGCTTGTCCCCGATGAGACCGAAGAGAATGCTGTGGTGGGAGAGCGTCCCGAACTTTCCCTTCCGCTCCTGCCATCCTTCGGGCAGCTCTATTGCGTACCCGTTCTTCCGGTCCTCAACGATCATCCCCGCCTCCTGCTGTATCCGGCGCCTGCAACTGGTATGTTCTCCGTAAGATATTCCAAAAAGGTCTGCCCGGAATATTCCTCGGTTGTTCCGTGAAACGTTATTCTGGTAGGGATATTGTCACCCCGGGAAAAAAAGTATCCGGTGCTTTCATCTGCACGAGCAGCGGGCAGAACCGGCCACACCCTTGTTCAGCCGCGCCGGATCTCTTCCGCGAGGCTGAGATACCGCAGTACTTCCTCATCAGGGAGATCATGCCAGTGGCGGTAGGCGTCTGCCACGGCGAAAGGATAGCGGTCCTTCAGGTTCAGGCAGATGACCGTCTCTGATCTGCCTGCAACGAGGGAGACCGCCCCCATTGAACCGGTCGGCACCGCGACCACGATTCGCTCAGGCTCATCGGAGAGGACTGCCTCGATCGCGGCCAGCATGGTGTAGCCTGAAGCAAGGCCGTCATCGGTCAGGAGGACGGTCCGGTCCCGGAAGGTAGGGGGTGGCTGTCCCCCGGCAAAGAGCTCCATCCGCTGCCTGATGACCTCCTGCGTCTGCTCTTCTGCCACCCTGATCTCTTCGCGGGATAGCCGGAGCTGGCTGGCCAGCGGCTGGTTCAGGAAGATCCGCCCGTCCCAGGTCATTGCCCCGAATCCTGCCTCCGGGTTCCAGGGTATTTTCAGTTTCCGGACCACGGCGGGAATAAGGCCGGTCCCAAAAACCCGTGCCAGCTCCAGCCCGACTGGTATGCCGCCCGCAGGGATGGCGCAGACCACGGGTTGATCCAGCTCAAGGTGCTCCCGGATGAATGCTGCAAGCTTCACTCCGGCATCGCTCCGGTCCTGGAATACCAACGTACGGTTGTG
>JAAEES010000044.1 GCA_013415575.1 Methanomicrobiales archaeon
CTCGATGCCTGCATCTTTGCTCCCGGCCTTGAACACGGGGCGCTCGATGTTGATGCCATCCGGTCGATCGATGCAGGGGAGATCACCGCCAACGGGGCATTCCTCAGGGCCGGGGTGAACCACACCCTCCCCCCCGAAGAACGGTTACGGACGGCAGCCCTGTTTGCCGCTATGGAGTGTGCCGCGCTTCTCCTCCTCGCCCCCGCAGCGGGCGTCGCGCTCGCCGGATCCCTCGCCCCCGGCATATCCGGACATGTTGAATCCCTCCTCGGACGGCCGGTTGCAGTGTATGACGAATGGTGTGCCTCCCGTGGACTGGCGGCGATCGCCCGGGATGTTTTCGGCGGAAAAGAGGAAATTCTCGGCATCGGCGTGAATGTGTAAATTTTTATTATTAATCATGTAAGATTATACAGGGATTTTCTTGAGAGAGCTTCGTATCCATGGCAGGGGCGGTCAGGGTTCGGTCACCGCCGCCGAGCTGATAGCGGTTGCCGCCTTTGAGGGCGGGATGTTTGCCCAGGCTTTTCCGGCCTTCGGCGTCGAACGCCGGGGTGCTCCGGTGCAGGCATTTGTTCGATTTGATAACCAGAAAATCCGGCTCCGGAGCCAGATTTATGAACCTGACTACATCATTGTCCAGGACAGCACCCTCATCAGGGATGTCAACGTGTTCCAGGGATTGAAAGAGGGAGGAATCGCGATTATCAATACTGAGAAGGCTCTCACCTACCCCTTCCCGAAAGGGGTGAAGGTCATCACCATCGATGCCACGTCGATAGCACTGAAAACGCTGGGTGTACCCATCACGAATACCACGCTCATGGGGGCGTTTGCCGCAGCAAGCGGGGAGATCAAACTCGATGCACTCGAGGATGCGGTCAGGAGACGGTTCAAGGGCGATCTTGCCGAGAAGAACATTGCTGCAGCAAAAGAGGCATACCGGTTTGTGAAGGAGGCGTCCTGATATGCCCCTCGGACTGGGATGCACGGCACGCCCCGGGAAGTCCCGGGAGTACAAGACCGGCAGCTGGCGGGTGTTCCGCCCGGAGTTCATCGCTGAGAAATGCACGAAGTGCGGGATGTGTAAAATTATCTGTCCCGAGGGGTGCATCGGGGAGAACGAGGAAGGACTGCCGGTGCCCGATTATGACTACTGCAAAGGCTGCGGTCTGTGTGCAGAAGAGTGCCCGTCAGAGGCTATCGAGATGAAGAAGGAGGAAAAGTAGTATGCTCGAGATCATGGAAGGTTCCCATGCGGTGGCACAATCGGTTGGCCTGTGCAGGCCCGAGGTCATCGCCGCCTATCCCATCACCCCCCAGACCCATATCGTCGAAGCGCTGGCCGAAATGGTAGCCGATTGCACGATCGATGCCGAGTACATCACCGTGGAGAGCGAATTTTCTGCTCTCTCCGCCTGCCTCGGGGCCAGTGCGGCGGGTTCCCGCGTCTATTCTGCAACTACTTCCCAGGGACTGGCCCTGATGTTCGAGGTGTGCTTTAACTGTGCGGGTATGCGGCTCCCGGTAGTTATGTCCATCGTGAACCGGGCACTGGGTGCGCCGCTCTCCATCTGGAATGATCATCAGGACTCGATATCCCTCCGCGACTCAGGGTGGATGCAGCTGTATGCCGAGGATAACCAGGAAGCAATCGACCTCCACTACATCGCTTACCGGGCCGCTGAGGATCACCGCGTGCTCCTCCCGTCGTTCGTCTGCTTTGACGGCTTCATCCTTTCCCACACGTATGAACCGGTGGATATGCTCAGCCAGGAGCAGGTAGACAGCTACCTGCCGCCATTCAAGCCGTACCATCGGCTTGATGCAGCGGACCCCATCAGTTTCGGGCTCTTTGCTTCACCGGATTACTACATGGAGTTCCGGTATGCCATCGACCAGGCCATGAACCAGGCCAGGAACGTCCTGCCGGAAGCGGGCAGGGTATTCTCAGAGATGTTCGGCCGGGATTACAGCGGGATGGTCGAAGAGTACCGGCTGGATGATGCCGACTGCGCCATCGTTGCCATGGGCTCAATCTGCGGGACGGCCAAGGACGCCATCGATGAGATGCGCGACGCTGGAAAGAAGGTCGGGCTGCTCAAGATCCGGGCATTCCGTCCCTTCCCGGTGAAGGAAGTTCAGAAAGCCCTCGCCGGGGTCAGCACTGTTGCGGTGCTCGACAAGAACATCTCCCTGGGATCCAAGGGTGCGGTTGCCCTCGAGATACGGGATGCCCTCTACGGCTCGCAGATACCGGTGCTTGACTACATCATTGCCCTCGGCGGGCGGGACGTGAGAAAGAAGGATATTGCGGCAGTAGTGGACGGGGCGGAAGCCGGCAAAGGCGATATCTATTATGGCCTCAGGGAGGAGGTGCTGAAATGAAGGAAGATGAAGCGGCCTGCGTGCTCTTTGATGCCGGTCACCGTGCATGCGGTGGCTGTGCGGCTGCTATGGCGGCACGCCTCATCCTGGATGCGGCAGGGAAGGATACCATCGTGGTCTCATCGACCGGCTGTATGGAGGTCTTCTCGACCCCCTATCCCGAGACAGCGTGGAACGTCCCCTGGATCCACTCGCTCTTTGAGAACAACTCGGCAGTTGCCTCGGGAGTCGTTGAGTCTTTAAAGAAGCAGGGGCGGAAGGAGAAAGTCATTGCTATCGGTGGGGACGGGGCAACCTTCGATATCGGCGTTCTCTGCCTCTCCGGGGCCTTTGAGCGGGGACACGACTTCACCTACATCTGCTACGACAACGAGGCCTACATGAACACCGGCATCCAGCGGTCGGGGGCCACCCCCTACGATGCCAGCACCACCACCAGCCCTGCCGGGAAGTGCTCGTTCGGGAACAGCCGTCCCAAGAAGGATCTCCCCGCCATCCTGGCCGCTCACGGCGCCCCGTACGTGGCAACGGCCTCTATAGCCTATCCGCCGGACCTGAAGAAGAAAGTGGAGAAGGCCGTCAGTACCCCCGGGCCCTGTTACATCCAGATCCACGCCCCCTGCTGCACCGGATGGGGCTTTGAGGGGGAGAAGACTATCGCTATCGGGAAGCTCGCCATCGAGACCGGCCTCTTTGTGAGCTATGAGATGGAGGAGGGGAAGATCACGAAGGTGAAGAAGGTGGTCCGGAAACCCGTCGAGGAATACCTCAAAGAGCAGAAGCGGTTCCGCCACCTCTTCAAACCGAAGCGGAATGATGCCGAGATTGCCAAGATCCAGGCCATCGCGGACCGGAACGCCGAGAAGTTCGGAATCGATATCAAACTGAAAAAATAACTTTTTTTTATCCGCTCTTCTTCTTCCTGGTCAGGAAGAACGGTACGAGCAGCACGATGGCGATGATGATCCAGAATTGGGAAAACCACGTCAGCCACAGCTCCCGTTCCGGAGGATAGAACCTGAGTTCTGCGGAGCGGGTCGCATTCCAGGTTACCAGCAGGGATCCATCCTTCTCCTCAGATACAACGGCACCTCCGGGGTTAATCATACCGAGAAACCGGTTCCTGACATCGAGACCGGCCGGAATCTTCACCGCGACCCGGTAGGGCTCCGGAAAGGCAAGCACCAGGTGATTCTGGGTGATCTGACCCGTATACCGCACTGTGTAATTCCCGGCAGGAAAGGTGATGACCGAACGGTCGCTCCAGGTGAAGTTACAAGGGGAACAGTCTCCGGAGAGGGAGACTCCTGTCACCGGAACCGGGATCCGCTCCCCGAGCAGGCCGACTTCAGCGAATTCAAACCGTTCCGCATTCTCCACCTGCACCGTTCCCTGGTACGCAGTACCGTTCGGAAATATCCGGTACTCGGCGGTGAGTGCCAGTGCCGGGGCGCTGATCAGGAGGACTGCAAGACAGAGAGCAGCGACCGCAGATCGGCATCGATCTCTGTCGGGGCTTCGCATTGTCGTATCACCGTCTCGGGGTCTTTCAGGAGGTGTCCGGTCACCACGCACACCACCCGTTCTGTTCTGTCGATGACACCGGCTTCGGTAAGTTTGCGTACACCGGCAACCGAGGCAGCCGACGCCGGTTCCACTCCGATGCCCTCTTTCCGTGCCAGGTCTCGCTGCATCGCGAGAATCTCCTCATCGGTCACCATCTCTGCCGTTCCGCCGGTTTTCCTGATCGCGGCGAGTGCCTTCTCCGCATTGACCGGCGCACCGATCCGGATAGCGGTGGCAATGGTCTCCGGACTTCTCTCGGGAACAACTTCAGGCAGTCCCTGACGGATAGCCCGGACCACCGGGCTCGATCCCGCAGCCTGGATCCCGGTCATCATCGGGAGTCGATCGATGAAGCCGAGGGCGAGGAGTTCGGAGAGCCCCTTGTGAACCGCAGAGATGTTGCCGGCATTGCCGACCGGGAGCACCAGTCTGTCCGGAACCTCGCCGAGCTGGTCGACCGCCTCAAACCCGATGGTCTTCTGGCCCTCGAGCCGGAATGGATTGATCGAGTTTAACAGGTAGAGCCCGTGGGAGAGGCAGAGCTCCTGCGTCATCTCCAGTGCCCGGTCAAAATTGCCCCTGATGGAAATGACCTTTGCCCCGTGCATGAGGGCCTGGGCCACCTTCCCAAGGGCTACCTTACCGGCAGGTAAGAGCACAACGGCAGGGATCCCGGCTTTTGCTGCATAGGCGGCGAGGCTTGCCGACGTGTTTCCGGTGCTGGCACACGCCACCGTGGTCTTGCCGAGCTGGAGGGCCATACTCACTCCTACCGTCATGCCACGATCCTTGAAAGATCCGGTCGGGTTCATCCCCTCGTGCTTCGCGTAGAGATGGGGAAGCCCGATCTCCTTCCCGATCCGCTCCAGGTGATAGAGCGGGGTGCCCCCCTCATGGAGGGTGACCGGGGGGATGGTCACCGGGAGTAGTTCGCGGTACCGCCAGACTGAGAGCGGCCGGTGGTTCCATACCTCACGCTGCACGGTAATGGAATCCAGATCGTACTCGACTGCCAGGAGATGACCGCAGCTCCGGCAGGTATAGATGATCTCGTCCGGCCTGTACGATTCGCCACAGTTCACGCAGGTGAGGCGATACATGCCTACAGCTTGGGTGCTCATTCCTCATATACGCGAGGGATGCAACCGGTGGTAATCCGGGAAAGAAGCTTTATTCCCCGCTCCCGGTCTCAGAGAGACGGGTATACAGGTGCGGTTTCCGGTCCCGGGCTACCGGGAAGGCCTCCCTGGCCCGGTCAACGGTATCACGATCCAGGGAAACGGGAAATGTGGTCTCACCGGAACCTGCTTCTGCGATGACCGTCCCCACGGGATCGGATGCAAGGGAGTGTCCGTTGTAATTATCGACCGGCGTTCTTCCGGTCGTATTGACCCCGATGACATATACCTGGTGCTCGAGGGCCCGGGCCCTGATAAAGAGCTCCCAGTGCCCGATCCTGGAAGCAGGCCAGGCAGCAGGGACGATCATGGCATGGACTCCCTTCCGGGCGTAGGCAGAGAAGAGCCCGGAGAACCTGAGATCATAGCAGATGGCGATGCCGAACGACATTCCCCCGAGGGTGAAAATACCGGCAGCCTCACCGGGAACATAGTATTCGTCTTCACGGGCCGGGGTAAAGAGGTGGCACTTCGCATAGGTGGCGAGCTCATCCCCGTTCTTGTCAAACACGATGCATACATTCCGCGGCCCCGTTCCGGAAGCTTCCCGGAACGACCCAAGCACGGCGATTCCGTATTCCTGTGCGAGATCCCGGAGGGTGGAGACAATAGAACCCGAGCGGTCCTGGATATGCAATCGCGATGCCGGATTCCAGCCGGTGGCGAACTGTTCGGGAAAACAGATGAGCGAGCCTCCCTGGTCGGCAGCCTCTCTGATGAACGGTTCTGCCATTTCCAGGGTTGCTGCAGGATCTTCCCAGATGCTCCCTATCTGCGCCCCGAAGATCTTCATCAGGATGAATTGGAGCAGGGGTTATGTGAGCTTTTCGGCGTACCCGGTCACCCGGAGAGAGCGGGGAAGGCCGAGATGAGGCCGCTGATGACGAACTGGACAGCGATGGCAATCAGCAGCATCCCCATCAGCCGGTTGATTGCCCGGAATTCCTTCTGGCCGATCCGGGACACGATCGATTCCGAGCGGACCATCATCAGGTAGGTCAGGAGGATGGCGACCAGGATCGATACGAGGATCATCGCCATGTAGGTGAGTGAACCAGTCGCTTCGCTCATGAGCACGATGGTAGTGGTGATCGCCCCCGGCCCGGCGATCATAGGAATGGCCAGCGGGGTTACCGAGATATCCTCGGCCTCCATGCTCTCGTACTTCTCTGTCGCCGTCAGTTTGGTGCGGGAGGTCCGGGCATATACCATCTCCATTCCGATCACGAAGAGGAGGATTCCCCCGCCAATACGGAAGGCATCGATGGTGATCCCGAAGAGCTGGAGGATGAATCCGCCGACCAGGGCAAAGACGATCAGGGTGAGGAGGGAATACCGGCAGGCCTCCTTTGCAACAACCCGCCGGGAGTGGGGATCCATCTCAGAAGTCAGGGTCACGTATGTAAGGGTCGCCCCCAGAGGATTGACGATGATGAGGATCGAGGAAAGTGAGAGAAGCGCAAACGTGACCACATCCCCTGCCATACAGGGTGATACGAGCGGGGTAAAAAAGAATTTTTCCTGCCTGGGAAGAGAATCACTCGTACAGGAAAGTCTCGTCGGCCCGCCTGTATGAACAGAGATTGTCGGGTGAGAAGTGGATGCCTATCTCCCTCCGGGCGCTTTCCGGCGAATCGGAGGCATGCACCACGTTTCTCCCGATGTCCATGGCGAGGTCGCCCCGGATGGTTCCCGGAGCCGCATCGGCAGGGTTGGTGGCCCCGACCAGGGTCCTGACCACCGGCACAACGTTCTTTCCCTCCCAGACCATCAGGAAACAGGGGCCGCTGGTGATGTAGTGCCGGAGCGAAGGGAAGAAGGGCTTCTCAAGGTGCTCACGGTACTGCTCCATCACCCGTTTTTCCGGGAGCTTCTCGAGCCGGGCGGCGACCAGCTGCAGGCCTTTTCCCTCAAGGCGTGCAATGACATCGCCGATCAGCCCGCGGGCAACTCCGTCGGGCTTGATCATCACGAAGGTCTGGTCCATGACCCCTTACTCCTTTCCCATCGCTTTGCGGCCGGCCTTGGTCCAGGGGACCCGCCGGGGTGCGCGGCCGAGCCGGAAATTGTTCTCACACTTGGAGCTGCAGAAATAGAAGATGGAGCCGTCTTTCCGCACAAAGAGCTTCCCGGTGCCGGGTTCGATTGCCTCTCCGCAGAAACTGCAGTTCTTCTGCTCTACCATCTTTCTCACCGCCTCGAGAGCTTCTTTGCCTCACGCTCGGTCTCGAGGAGCATCAGGACATCCCCTTCACGGATGGGGCCCACCGTGTTCCGGGTAATGATACGCCCCTTGTTGGGACCATCGAGGATTCGGCACTTCACCTGCATCGCTTCCCCGTGCATCCCGGTAGAGCCGATCACCTCGATCACTTCAGCGGGGGTACCTTCGTCGGGCATGGTCCTCTCACGCTCTCAGGTCACTGATTTGCTTGGCGATCTCGTCGATGAGATCCTTTGCCTTGCCGGGCTTGACAATTGCAGCAGCAGTGGATCCGACTTCAAGCCCGCTCGCGGCCCCGATATCATTCTGTTTGTTGATGAACAGGTAGGGGATCTTCTTCTCTTCGCAGAGGGGGCC
>JAAEES010000208.1 GCA_013415575.1 Methanomicrobiales archaeon
TCCTCGTCCCAGTCCGGGATCTCGCTCTGGCCGATGGGAAAGGTCTCACGGAGTTCGGGAGGATACGGGCCGAACGGCGGTTTGAAGAAGAGGGTGGTGGCAAAGCCCTCTCTTTTCACTCCGTCAATGGCGACGAGCACCTCGCTCCCGGTGGTGATCCGCCTGAGGTGCTGCTGGTAGCGGAGTACCTCGGTCCGGAGACAACTCTCGCTGCCCCGGTAGAAGAAGCGCCGCTTGGTACTCCGGTCGAAGGGTTCAAGCTCCCTGTTCCGGCGGAGGAGATCCCGGTACGCCCGCAGGAGCTGGGGGTGACCCCGGCACCGCTCATCCACGAGTTCCCAGAGCACCCCGTCAGCGATCGCCTGTCGTATCCGGGAGATTTCTGCAAGGCTCACGCTCAGGTTGTGGAGGGAGAGGAGCCGAACCAGGTCGGGAGCTTCCCGCAGTTCCATGGCGGTATGACCACGGCAGACCGGGCAGGCGCAGGGCAGTTCCGAGAGTTCGTCGACCCGGTAGCTCCCCGATGCGGTCAGGTATCTCCGGTCTTTTGCGTACAGGGCATAGGCAGCGGAGTCGAAGACGTCGCAGCCCATGGCCACCGCCAGGGAAAACATCGAGGGGTGTCCTGCACCGAAGAGGTGGACACAGGACGAGGGGGGGATACCCCGCTTTGCCGCCATCACCACCCGGACCAGCTCGGCGTACCGGTACGCTTCCATCAGGGGGACCACCGCACCGATCGGGCAGAAGGAGAACCCGATCTCCCCGACCTCCCGGCCGGCCTGTTCCCTGAGATCTTCAAACATCCCGCCCTGGACAGGACCGGCGACGGGAGCTTCTGGTCCGAGCGTCTGGCGTGCCTCCCGGAGACGGGCAAGAGTGACGGAAAGCTCCTCTGCCGCCTGGTCCCTTCCGGCATCAGGGGAGGTCGGGATGTCCAGCGGCACCCAGATATCGCTCCCGATATCCTGCTGGAACTGCAGGGTCTCCAGGTTCCCGATCTCCACCTCTCCGTAAACCGAGAGCTGGAACGAGCCCGAATCGGTCATGATCAGTCCGTCGAACCCGAGCAGGTCGTGGAGGCCTTCGGATAAGGCCCGATCGCGGAATTCGCTGCTCCGGGAAAAAATATAGGCATTGGTGATGATGCCGTCAGCGCCCATCGCCTTCATCTCGGCCGGTGAAACCGGCTGGAGGTGCGGGTTGATAACCGGCAGCAGCAGCGGGGTCCGGACCGTCCGTTTCCCTGCCGAAAGACGGCCGATCCTCCCGGCGATATCCTGTTCCAGTACTTCGAAGGCAATCGGCATGGACAGCTCTGACCATACTAGGGGCGGGATGGGGCAAGAAGGTAGCGCAGCCGGTCACTCTTCATGAAAGATCTGCCCCTCGAAGGTGAAGATCTCCACGTCCTTCCGCCTCCAGCATCCGGCCGGGAGCCCGGCCTTCATGCAGGTATGGTCGAGGAACTCGGTGCTGTCCCACCCCCATTCGACCGGCACCTGGGGGAGGAGAAGCCCGCTCCTTCCGTATCCCTGGACGATAAGGCCATGCTTCCCGACTTCGACGGCCGCAGGGCGGGCTTCCGGGTCCACGGTGAGCGGCCCGGGAGGCGACAGCACCGTGACCTCGATCCGGAGCAGCGGCAGTTCCGGGGCCCGGACCGGCGGAAACCGGGGATCCCGGGTGGCAGCGGAGATCGCCGCATCGCAGAGGGCATCTTTCAGGGGATGCGTCGGGTGGGGATACCCGATACATCCCCGCAGTTCTCCGTCCCTGGTCAGGGTCACAAAGACACCCCGCTTCTCCTGGAACACCGGAGGAAGCGCAGGAAGATCCCCGCACAGGTTGCCGATTGAATTTTCAAGCACCCTTCGGGCGACCCGCACCGCCAGTGCTCCTTCCTCATCGGTGAGGGCATGCATGACGCTAAATATGACGGACGCCAATATATATAGGAGAGGGAGAGTGCGGCTGACGGTGGCCGGGATGA
>JAAEES010000045.1 GCA_013415575.1 Methanomicrobiales archaeon
TACACAAACTCCACCTTCTCCAGCCGTCCGGGAGTCAGCTGGGTGAGGAACCGGGCCATCTTCTCGGCCAGGTAGGCAAAGGGCTCAATGGTGTCCGCATACTCGGGCGGGATGATCGGGGCGTTCACCGTATACCTGGCCGACCCGCCCTTCAGCACCGAGATGCACTGCTTTGCGATGGAGACGGCGACATTGGCCTGGGCCTCAACCGTGCTTGCCCCGAGGTGCGGGGTGGTAATCACCTGGTCGAGGGTAAGAAGCGGGGAGTTGAGCGGGGGTTCCTCTTCAAACACATCGAGCGCAGCACCTGCCACCCTGCCGGCCTTTACTGCCTCGTAGAGGTCTTTTTCATTGATAATCCCACCACGGGCACAGTTGATGATCCGGACCCCCTCCTTCATGGTGGCGATACTCTTTGCATTGATGATGTGCCGGGTCTCCTTGATGAGCGGGGTATGGACGGTTATAAAGTCGGAGACTTTGAAGAGCTCGTCGAGGGAGAGAGCTTCAACTCCCATCTGTGCGGCGCGGTCTTTGCCGATGAACGGGTCGTACCCGACACAGTGCATGCCGAGAACATTGGCCCGTTTTGCAACCTCGCGGCCGATCCTTCCCAGGCCGACAATTCCGAGGGTCTTCTCGTTCAGCTCGACTCCCATGAACTTCGAGCGCTTCCACTCTTTCTTTTTGAGCGAACTGTTGGCCTGCGGGATGTTCCGGGCAAGGGAGAACATCATGGCCATGGTGTGCTCGGTGGCGGCGAGGGTGTTTCCCTCCGGCGCATTGGCAACGATGATTCCCCGGCGGGTTGCAGCACCCATATCGATATTATCCACGCCGGCACCGGCCCTCCCGATGAACCTGAGCTTTTTCCCTGCCTCGATCACCCGTTCCGTGACCTCGGTCCCGCTCCGCACCAGGAGCGCGTCATATTCCCCGATGATGCCGACCAGATCGTCCTCGGAGAGGTCCGTCTTCACGTCCACGTGAAACTCTTTCCCGAGTGTTTCCAGCCCTTCATCGGCCAGCGGATCGCTGACCAGAACCTTGAAGCTCACGCTAAAACCCATACTCTTTGTACTCCGCACCTATTGAGTCTTGTTCTTCTCTCCCGCATCCCGCCGGGCCGGATCTGTTCCGGAACGCCGGGCAGGGCTGCAATCGATGATAATTTATTAAGCACATGACGGTTGAGTAATTAGTGGTGCGTGCATGAAGGAGATGCCGGATATTCTGTGGCTTGAAGAAATTCGAAAAGAAGATATCGCCTCAGTGGGGGGGAAAGGAGCATCACTCGGTGAGATGTCATCCATCGGACTGCCGGTCCCTGGCGGATTCGTGGTGACCAGCCACGCGTTCCGACGGTTCCTGATCGAGGCCGGACTCGAGCAGCCCCTCTTCTCAGACCTCGAGCGGCTGGACGTGGATGATAATGCGGCGCTGGAACAGGCCTCACAGAAGGCCAGATCCGTGGTCCTCAAGGCAAAGATGCCTGCTTCGCTGAGAGAAGAAATTAAGAAGGCATACAAGAGGCTTGATTCCGGTTCCATGGTCGTCGCCGTCCGATCCAGTGCTACTGCAGAAGACCTCCCTGATGCCAGCTTCGCCGGACAGCAGGAGACCTACCTGAACATCAGGGGAGAGAAGAACCTCCTTGAAGCGGTGCAGAAGTGCTGGGCCTCGCTCTACGGGGGCCGGGCGATCTACTACCGGTCCAAGCAGGGGTTCGACGACCGGAGCGTGAACATCGCCGTGGTGATCCAGCAGCTGGTCAATTCCGAGAAGGCTGGGGTGATGTTCACCTCCCACCCGGTGACCGGTGAGCCCCTCTCTATCATCGAGGGGTCCTGGGGTCTCGGGGAGTCTGTTGTCTCGGGATCGGTATCTCCTGACAAGTACGTGTTCGACCAGCGGACCGGCAAGGTGATCGACCGTCTCATCGCACAGAAGAAGATCGAGATCATTTCCGACGGGGACCATGGCACCCGGACCCTTGACGTTCCCGTGGACCGGCAGGAAGCCCCGGTCCTGTCCGATGACGAGGTCGCCCGTCTGGCCAAGTTCGGGGCGATCGCGGAGACCCACTACGGGGTTCCTCAGGATGTCGAGTGGGGGATTGTCGGAAATGAGATCTACATCCTCCAGTCCCGCCCCATCACTACTATCCGGCAGGCGGCTCCTGCCTCCCGCTCTGAAGCAACCAGCGAGAAAATTCTGGTGCGGGGGCAGGGAGCCTCCCCGGGTATCTCTACCGGCCGCGTAGTGATCATCAAGGATGTGAAGGATACGGGGAAGGTCCAGGAAGGTGACATCCTGGTGACCCGGATGACCAACCCGGACATGGTCCCGGCTATGAAGAAAGTCGCCGCCATCGTGACCGATGAAGGCGGGATGACCTGCCACGCTGCCATCGTGAGCAGGGAACTGGGAACACCCGCTGTGGTGGGAACCCGGAATGCAACTTCGGTCCTCACCCAGGGACAGCTGGTAACCATTGATGGAGAGAAGGGATTCGTGTACGAGGGTGCCATCCACAAGCCTGCCGAGAAGCTGGCTCCTGCCGGGACTGTGGCGGCAGCACCCCTCATCACGGCAACGAGCGTTAAGGTGAACGTCTCCATTCCTGAAGCTGCAGCGCGGGCGGCGGCGACCGGTGCAGACGGGGTCGGCCTGCTCCGGATCGAGCACCTCATCCTCGGCCTGAACCGGACCCCGGGCTGGTTCATCGCCAACAACCGGGAGGATGAGTTTGTCCAGGAACTCGAACGTGGGATCAGGATCGTGCTCGACGCCTTCAACGGAAAGCCGGTCTGGGTGCGGACACTCGATGCCCCGACCGACGAGTTCCGGAACATGGAAGGCGGGGCTACTGAACCCCACGAGCACAATCCCATGCTCGGCTGGAGGGGGATCCGGAGAGACCTCCAGAGCCCGGATCAGTTCCGGCTCCAGGTGGAGGCCTTCCGCAGGCTGTGGGATCAGGGGTACGACAACCTTGGGGTGATGTTCCCGATGGTCTCACATCCGGATGAGTTTATTACCGCGTGCTCAATGATGAGAGACTGGGGAGTCGATACGGCCAGGGCAACGCTCGGGGTCATGATCGAGATCCCGGCAAGCGCCATCATGATTGAAGACTTCATCCATGCCGGAATCGACTTTGCCTCGTTCGGGACAAACGACCTGATCCAGTATACCCTCGCCATCGACCGGAACAACGAGAACGTGGCCACCATGTACCAGCCCAAGCACCCGGCGGTGCTGGCGCTGATCGACAGCGCGATCAGGGTCTGCCGCGAGCACGGTGTTGAGTGCTCGATCTGCGGCCAGGCCGGATCGGATCCATCCATGGTGGAGTGGCTGGTAAACCACGGGATCACCAGCGTCTCGGCAAACATCGATGCCATGGCGAAGATCAGGGAGACGGTTGCCCGTACCGAGAAACGGATCATTCTCGAGAGTGCGAGACAGTCGCATGCGTAAGATCGGTTGCAGCGAAGACGAACTCTTCTCTTTTCTGGCCCAAAGGAAGCAGCTCGACCTCTCCCCCCGTCATATCCTCTCCTCGATGTGCACCCTCCCCCATCCCGTCGCGGTGAAGGCACACTGCATGTTCATGGAGACCAACCTCGGGGACCCCGGCCTCTTCCTGGGTACCTCCTCTCTCGAGCAGCTCCTGATCGAACGCCTGGGAGAGCTGTTCCACTGCAGCACGGCATGCGGGTATGCCACTTCTGGGGGGACGGAGTCCAATATCCAGGCGCTCCGGATCGCAAAGACACTGGCCGGCAGGGAGCGGCCCAACGTCATCCTTCCGGAATCGGCCCATTTCTCGTTCAGGAAAGCATGCGATATCCTCTGCCTCGAGACCCGGCCGGTTCCTCTCGACCAGGACTACCGGGTCGATACGGGGAAGGTTGCGGAGGCGATTGATGGAAACACCTGCTGCATCATCGGTGTTGCCGGGACGACCGAGTACGGCATGGTCGATCCCATCGGGGAACTTGCTGCCCTTGCCCACGACAATGGGATCTTCTTCCACGTTGATGCCGCGTTCGGGGGAATGGTCCTGCCGTTCCTGCCGGTCAGCCCCCCCTTCGACTTCTCCCTCCCGGGTGTGACCAGTATTGCCGTCGACCCGCACAAGATGGGGATGAGTACCATTCCCGCGGGGTGTCTCCTCCTGCGGAACGAGGAGGACCTCTGCTCACTCTCGGTCGATACCCCCTACCTCACCGTGAAACAGGAGTTCACGCTCTCCGGAACCCGGCCCGGCGCCCCGGTAGTCGGTGCCCTTGCGGTCCTCGAGTACCTCGGCAGGGAGGGGATGGAGGCAGTAGTCGCGGGGTGCATGGAGAATACCCGGCGACTCATCGACGGCATGGAAAGCTACGGCATCCCGCGGGCGGTAACCCCTGATGTGAACGTGGCCACGTTCGAACGACCGGAGTTCCCGATCCCTGCCCCGTGGCAGGTCTCCTATACCCGTAATAACCACCTCCGGATCATCTGTATGCCCCATGTTCATGCAGATATCATTGAAGCATTTTTGAAGGATATTGGTGAGCAGTATGCTGAAACGACTGATTAAGTCCCTTGAGACGTGCCCCATCGTACAGCGTGGCGATTACAACTACTTCATCCACCCGATCACTGACGGCGTCCCGTCTCTCGACCCTGCCGTGCTCCGGGAAGTTGCGACCGCTATGATCAAGGTGCTGGATCTGAACGGCGTCGACCGGATTGTCGCTGCAGAGGCCATGGGCATTCCTATCGGTTCTATTATTTCGTGCATGACCGATCTCCCGCTCAATATTGTCAGGAAGCGGGAGTACCTGCTGCCGGGCGAGATCCCGGTGCACCAGGTGACGGGATACTCGAAGGGTCAGCTCTTTTTAAACGGAGTGCAGGAAGGGGAACGGGTTGTAATCGTCGATGACGTGATCAGCACCGGAGGCACGACGAGGGCACTGCTAGCCGCTCTTGATAAAACGGGCGCAGAAGTCGCCGATATCTGCTTTGCCATCCGGCGGGGAACTGCTGATATCGGACGGCCGTACAAGGTACTGGTATCCGTGGAGGTCACTGACAGGGTGCGTGTTGTTGACCGGTATTTCTGATCTCATCGGAACATTGCGCGAACGGGATGCACGGGCGGTCGCCCTCCAGTTTCCGGCCGGGCTGAAGCGCCGATCGGGAGAGATTGCCGCAACGCTCCGGGAAGAGGGGTTCACGGTCCTGATCAGCGGTGATCCCTGCTACGGGGCCTGCGACCTTGCCCTCGACCTCCTCGAATACGCCGACGTGCTGGTCCACTTCGGACATACCCCGCTCATTTCCGATCCCCGCGTGATCTACCAGCCCTACCGGGTGGATTTTGACCCGGCCCTGGTTGAGGGAGCGATCCCGCTGTTCCGGGGGGAAACGATCGGTCTTGTCACCACCACCCAGCATACCCACCTGCTTCCTGCGGTTCAGGAGATTCTCGTCTCCCGCGGATACGGGGCAGTGATCCGGGCAGGAGAGGGGAGGACTCCTGAGAACGGCCAGATCCTCGGCTGCTCGTTTTCGGCAGCCCGCATCCCGGAGGCGACCGACATCCTGGTGATCACCACCGGGGTCTTCCATCCTCTCGGGGTCAGCCTTGCCACCGGCGCCCACGTGGTAGCCCTCGATCCCCTGACCGGGGAAGCGCAGGAAGTCGATGGACGCCGCTTCCTGATGAGGCGCCACGCCATCATCGAGAAAGCGAGGGGAGCGGACCAGTTCGGGATCATCGTCAGCCGGAAGCCAGGACAGAACCGGTACAACCGGGCCCTGGAGCTCGCCGCCCTCTCTGAGCGGGCCTACCTCGTGTTCATGGGAGAAGTCAGCCCGGACGAGCTCCTCAACCTGGGCTTCGGGGCCTATGTCAATACCGCGTGCCCACGGCTTGCCTACGACGACCAGGTCCGGTTCCCGGTCCCGGTTCTCACCCCGGCGGAGTTCGAGATCCTCTGCGGGGTGCGGGACTGGGAGGACTACCTCATTGACGAAATAAGGTGAGCATGCGGCTGAATGAACTCGAACGGCGGCTGGAGAAGGTTGCGGGCTTCACCTCCCCCTCCACACGCCTCGAGCAGTACCAGACTCCGGCACCACTCGCTGCCCGGCTCCTCTACCACGCCGCCCTGAAGGGTGACATCGGGGGGCGGAGGGTTGGCGACCTGGGCTGTGGTACAGGAATCCTCGCAATCGGGGCAGCCCTCATCGGTGCCCGCGAAGTAGTGGGGGTTGATGCCGATGAGACGGTGCTCTCCATTGCCCGGGAGAATGCCGAACGGTCCGGCGTTGAGGTCACGTTTCTCCCCGGCAGGATCGGAGATCCCGGAGTCTCATCCTCCATCGGTCCCTGCGATACGGTGGTGATGAATCCTCCTTTCGGCGCCCAGAACGTTCATGCCGACCGTCCGTTCATCGATACCTCGCTGGAGATCGCCCCCCGGGTCTACGGGATCTTCAATGCCGGGAGCCGGCAGTTTGTCGAATCCTATATCGCAGAACGGGGGTGCGTCGAGGAGGTTATCGGCGGGCTCCTCTCCATACGGCGCACCTTCTCCTTCCACACCAGGGATGTGCGGGAGATCGCAGTCGAGATCATGGTTATTTCGAGGAAAGTGGCATGAGCTCCCCCTACCGGTCGATCTACCCGCTCTCCATCGCCCATCTGGTCACCGATATCTACATGCCGGTCATCACTGCGATTTTGCCGCTCCTTATCGCCGAACGGGGGCTCTCGTTCTTCCTCGCCGGGTTGATGGTCACCTCCTACAATCTCACCTCTTCGGCAACCCAGCCGCTCTTCGGTTACCTCTCCGACCGGTACGGAAAACAGGTCCATGTTTCGACCAGTCTTCTCATCTCTGCGGTTTTTATCTCCCTGATCGGGGTGGTCACGGCCTACCCGCTCCTCCTCGCCTGTGCGGCGCTTGCCGCCATCGGACATGCCTGCTTTCACCCCAATGCCCTCTCCATCGTGAGCCGGGCTGCGGACAACATGAACCGGGGGAAAGTAACCGCGGTCTTCGTGGTGGGAGGAAACATCGGGTATGCGCTTGGGCCGATCCTTGCCGGAGGAGTCGTGTACATCTTCAGCCTGCCCGGCCTCCTGATCCTGCTCATCCCTGCAGCGATCATGGCCATCATTCTTCGAAAATTCCTCCCCTGCGCCCCGGCCCATCCTTCTGATCACCTCCCTCCGGCCGAATCACTCTCTCTCGCAGACCTCCGGCCCATGGGCCTGCTCTTTGCCGCCTCCACCTTCAGGGCAGCGGCCGTTTTTTCGGCCATCGCCTTCTTCCCTCCGCTCCTCATCTCCCGGGGATTCGATATTTTCACCGCAAACCTGCTCATCACCGTGATGCTCTTTGCCGGTGTTGCCGGGCAGCTCATCGGCGGGGCTCTGGCCGATCGCTACGGCAAGAAGGAGTTCACCCTCTCCGGACTTCTCTGTTCGATCCCCTTCCTGGTCCTCTTTCTCCGCTTCAGCGGTATCGGCTCGGCCATCGCCCTGATCCTCTTCGGGTTCTTCCTCTGGTCGAGCTTCGCGGTGACCGTGGCCATGTCCCAT
>JAAEES010000046.1 GCA_013415575.1 Methanomicrobiales archaeon
GCGGAACCGGTACCGGATCAGCCCCGGTCGTGGCCCAGGTCGCTAAAGACCAGGGTGCAATCGTCGTGGGGATGGTCAGCTACCCATTCCAGGTTGAGAAAGCCCGGCTGCTTCGTGCCGAGGACGGACTGGAGGCGCTTGCCTCTAATGCAGATTCGGTCATCGTCCTTGACAACAACCGTCTCAAGAACTTCGTGCCCAACCTGCCGCTTGGTCAGGCCTTCTCGGTCATGGACCAGCTCATCGGTGAGACTGTCAAGGGAATCAGTGAGACCATCACCGAGCCCTCGCTCATCAACATCGACTATGCCGATGTTCGTGCGATAATGAGCAAGGGCGGTGTTGCAGTGATGCTGGTCGGTGAGAGCAAACAGCAGAATAAAGCTGAAAGCGTTGTGAGGGAATGCCTGAGCAACCCGATGCTCGATATCGACTATCGCGGAGCAACTGGAAGCCTGATCCACATCACCGGTGGAAGCGACCTGACCCTGACCGATGCCGAGGAAGTCGCAACCTCGCTCACCTACGAACTTGACCCGCACGCCGATGTTATCTGGGGTGCGCGTGTCAGGAACGAGATGGAGGGCAAGATTCGTGTCCTTGCCATCATGACAGGTGTCCAGACTGGAAAGATTCTCGGAAACCGTGTCTCGTACAAACAGGTTCTCGAGGAGGAGGTCCGGAAGGTGGAGAACCCGAAGGTCCCGCAGCTCCCGAAGAACCGGAAGGCGCGGGAATTTGCAAGTGGAGGTAACCTGCTGGAATGGGTTGGATGATTACGTAAAAAAAAATTAATTAAAAAACCACCTTGATTAACAACTGCCCCGGTAAATCTGCCACCACATACACTACCGGAATGCCACCATCACCCCCGGAATCGGGTACAATACCCTGATTGACCCTCTTTTTCCGACGCACGAAATCATTAAGTCACGAAATGTCATTTACATAATAGAAAATCCACTGGATTATCCCTCACAGAACCACGTGTGCTGCGTGAAGGGTTTTTACATCCGGAAGTCCGGTTTTCTGGACCCTTCTGGTATCGGGAGTTGAACATGAAGGACCGACAGTTGAACAAAGTCTCGCGCAATATCGTGAACGCTGTGCGTTCCGATGCCCGGTTTTCATCGCTGCGGAAGGGACCCTCTTTTACCGATCCCCGCAGGGACACCTGTGCGCACCGGACGCCTGCTGTTGACTGTAGTTTCCATTTCATCCGGCACACCGCCACCCGGGGGATAATCCTCCTGACTGATGTCGAGGCTGGTAAAGCATGCTGAACGAACTGATTGAAAAGCGAAGAAAGATTCTTGCCGAGTCTGAACAGCACAAAAACCGAAGAAACGAACTCAATGCCCTTGCGAGCAAGTGTGCCCGCGAGCGGAATGCATTAAACAACCAGACGCGTGAGTTCGTCGAGGATGCGCAGAAAAACAAGGAGCTGCGCGACCAGTACAATAACGAGGTTCAGGCCTTAAAAGACCGGCGAAACGATATCAACGAACAGGCAAATGCCATGTTCGAGGAGATCGAGGCCTTCAAGAAGGACCACGGCGGAATCAAGAATCGTGGGTTAAAAGAGCTCCAGAAGCAAATCGAGCACCTCGAATTCCGGCAGCAGACCGAAGTATTCTCAACCGATAAAGAGCGCGAGCTGATCGAGAAGATCAAGCAGATGAAGGAGTCGGTTCGGGAACAGGAGGCGGAGCTTGAGCAGAACAAGGAAATCAAGGCCAAGATCACCGATGCCCGTGACCTCCGGAAAGAGGCCTCCGATCTGCATGCCAAGGTCACCGAGATGGCCGAGCTTGCCCAGAAGCACCACGACCTGATGGTGGAATCCTACCGGAAGGCCGATAAGTCACGTGAAGAAGCCGATGCCGGGCACCGGAATTTCGTCGAGGCCCAGGAAGCCGCCGATGCCGAGCACAAGTACTTCATTGCCTGTCAGAAGGAGCTCCGCGACTACGACAAGGTTATCTCCGGCCTTCGCAAGAAGACCAAGAAAGCCAAGGTCACCAAGGAGCAGAAGGCGGTCAGGAAGGAGGCAGAACATCTCTTCACGATGTTCCGTGCCGGAGAGAAGCTCACCACCGATGATATTCTCCTTCTGCAGCGTTCAAAACTCTTATAATCCTTTTTTCACCCGCAAAATCGACGGAATCATTTAATAGATTCATCGCAATTTCTATTGTAATGCAGCAGGGGCTGACACTGGTCCTTTGTGTCGATCGGGACGATGATATAGGATATAAGGCAAAGATAGAGAGCCCGGTAACCGGTCGTGCCGCGTGCCTCAAAGCTGCAAACTCCCTCGCCCTTGCCGATCCCGAAGATTCGGACGTGAATGCAATCTTTCAGGCAATCCAGGTCTATGACCAGCTTGCGGAGAAGGGTGAACAAGTCGAGATAGCACTTGTCTCCGGGAACCACATGCACATGCTGGAGGGGGACCGGAAGATAGCCGCATCCGTCGATCGTCTGGTCAGGGAAACCGGAGCGTCCAACTGTATCGTGGTGACCGATGGTGCAGAGGATGAATTTGTCCTCCCTCTCGTCCAGTCCCGTGTTCCGGTTTCAGGAATCCGGCGGGTGATTGTCAGCCAGCTGCCAAATCTGGAAGGGACCTACTATCTCTTCAAGAAGTTCTTCAATGACCCGAAAGTGGCGAGGCTCGTCCTTGTCCCACTCGGGCTCCTGATGCTGCTCTACCCCATCGCCTATTTCCTCGGCCAGACCGGTCTTGCTCTCGTCATCGTCGTCGGGGCTATTGGGATTTACCTCCTGTACCGGGGGCTTGGCGTGGATGAAATCTTCCAGGGATTCGGGGATGCGCTCAGGACATCAGTATACCGGGCGAGATTCTCCTTCATCACCTATATCGCCGGAATCCTCCTGGTCATCATCGGTGTGGTCATGGGACTGATGAGCATCCTCATCTACTACGCCGATGTGGGGTTCCTCATCTACCTGCTGATCTTCGTATACGGCGGGGTTCTCTGGCTCGCCCTTGCCGGGATCGTTGCCTCAGCCGGCATCATCATTGATAATTTCTTCCATGACCGGACCAGTCTTGGTAAAGTCATCGTCTTCCCCTTCTTTATCGGTGCGGTCGGGCTCATCGCCTACGGAGCAAGCATCTACACGATAGCGGTGAGCAATGTCCCCGACTTCCCCTACAGCACGGCAAATGCCATCCAGTATATCTTCTACGGGACGATCGGAGGTCTTATATGCGCTCTGGCCGGTGTCGCAATCCAGCACATGGTCAATAAATACCTGAGTGCCCGGGAGGGCCCGGAGATTATCGAGTTAATCTGATTCTTTTCTGTGGCGGAAGGCACCGCGGCTCTGCTCACCACGAGGACCTCCGGGTTATCGCAATGGATGACACCGGGTATTCTCAGCAAAAACAGGCATCCTTCGTACCATGTCCCTGCCGGAACCGCCTGTCCCGGAAACTTGCAGGTCTCTTTCAAACAGGGATAACCGGACTGCACGGTACAGAAGGTACATCACCAGTTCCCAACGGCAAAAAGGATTATTCAGGTATCGAAATATCCGATCCCGTTCGGGATCCCGTCCGCTGATATGTACTCGCGTGATACCTGCGGGGTGGTGACGCGGAGAAACGGGATGATTCCGTTGAATTCATGCTCGGGGAACCAATACACGCCTCTCCCGTATGAGTAGGACACATCATCCACCACCAGTTCTGCATGGTCAAGCTCGATAGCCTGTACTTCTGCATCCTGATAATTGAGGACCATGAGGAGCCTCGACTTGAGATCCTGTTTTCCCAGCAGCAGCACAATGACCCGGGTAGGCTCGTCAAGGGTATAGTTCACATTGATGCGTGCCTGGTCACCGGACAGGGTGATATCGACATCACGGATGGTGATGTACCCATACTTGTCAGGTGAAGCTGCCAGTGCAGGAACCGCGAGCGCAACCGTAAAAACAAGGCACACCGCGATAGCCCAGCCTTTCATTGCTTATAATGTGTTGATGCAGCGGATATATCCTTTCTGGTAGTTACCCCCATGAACTCACGGGGGAAATGATTGAACTCAATGGTTCAACAGTGCCGGAATCAAAGAGAAAAAGGGAATTATTTCTGGTTGATGAGCACGATCTCGATACTTGAAACATTGGTCTTTCCACTGTCGGTGTCGATGATCTCAGTTGAAGTGAGGATCTCTTTCTTGCTCACATGCTCGAGGAATCTGTTCAGTGCGATCTCGGCCGTGTCGACAGCCCGGGAGATGGCCTTGCCGCGGGCCTTGATTGCTACTTCTGATGCGCCGTTGTTGAACTGGGTTACGACAGCCAGAACGTAGTTCATTACCGGCTTGTTTCCGACGAATACTGTGTTGTCTTTCAGCATGGATACCCCTCCTCAGAGGTAGTTCTTTGTGGAGATCAGTTCTGCGTTCAGTACAGATGCGCCCGCTGCGCCGCGGATGGTGTTGTGCCCCATGGCAATGAACCGGATACCTTTCCGGAGCCGTCCGACCGATACGGTCATCCCCCTCCCCCTCATCCGATCGAGCCGGGGCTGCGGCCGGTCAGGCTCGGAGAAGAACTGGACCGATTTCTCAGGGAGCGTGGGCAGGGCGGGGACCGATGGGGTGTAGTTCAGGAATGCTTCGCGAACTTTGTCGACCGGATCCGCGATATCAGCCCAGATGGCCATGGTATGGCCGTCGAGCACCGGAACACGGTGGCAGCTTGCACTCACCCGGAATGATGGAGGTCTGACCGTGCTTCCGTCAAGCGTTCCCATGATTTTCAGGGTTTCGGTCTCCATCTTCTCCTCTTCCTGTCCGATATAGGGGACGATGTTGTCGAAGATCCCCATCGCCGGCACTCCCTCAAATCCTGCCCCTGAAACCGCCTGCATGGTGGCGACCCGGATATCGGTGAACCTGAAATCCCGTATCGGGGCAAGCGCGAGCGTCATGACAATGGTCGAGCAGTTGGGGTTGGTCACAATGAACCCGTCACGTCCGCGATCCCGCTGCACATCGATCAGGCCGAGATGGTCAGGATTTAATTCCGTAACCACCAGGGGAACATCGGGATCCATCCGGTGTGAACTGGCATTGCTGCAGACTCCAAGGCCCGCCTCCGCACAAGCGGTTTCGATGCCCCCGGCGATCTCTGCAGGGAGGGCTGAGAATACCAGATCCACATCTTTCAGGCTCGAAACCCCGGTCGGGCTCACCCTGATATCCCCGGCCTGTTCAGGAAACGGCACATCAAGGCGCCACTTCACCACATCGCGATACAGTTTGCCTGCGCTTCGCTCTGATGCAGTCAGCGTCGTGAGATTGAACCAGGGATGCTCTGCCAGAAGCTGTACAAACCGCTGGCCGACAGCTCCTGTGGCACCAAGCACTCCGACATTGATCATAGGTAAGAGGTTTTATTATGTCGGAGTAATTAAAGAGTTTGTTTTTTGTTTTATTGTTCGAGGGTTATGGCCTCTGAGGGGCAGACATCCACGCAGGAGCCGCAATCGACACAGAGTTCCGCATCCACCGTGGCCTTCTCGTCCTCCATGGTAATCGCTGCCGCAGGGCACTCATCAACACAGGTCTCACAACCCGTACATTTATCCTTGTCAACAATCGCTGTCATATTCTCCCTTACCGGTTTTTGGCAGAAAAAGAAATAGGTTTCTATATGGTCATTTTGCCGGGGATTGTTTCAGCCTGAGCACTTCGTCCATACCGTGGATGCCCGGTTGCTTCCCGACAACCCAGGAGGCGGCTTTGAGGGCTCCATGGGCAAAAACCGCCCGGTCATAGGCCCGGTGGGAGAGCTGGATGGTCTCGAAATTGCCTGAGAACATCACCGCATGATCCCCCACGATATCCCCGCCCCGGATCACATGGACCCCGATTTCCGTGCCCCGCTCCTTCATGCCCTCCCGGCCGTACAGCTTCTCCCGTGGCCCCAGTTCCTCATCGAGAATCTGGAGGATGGTCTTTGCCGTTCCGCTGGGGGCGTCTTTCTTATACCGGTGATGGGCTTCGATCACCTCGACATCATATCCGGGAAGCAGCCGTGCCGCTTCACGCAGCAGTTGCCAGAAGATGTTTACCCCGATAGAAAAATTACTTGAGATGACCGCCGGAACCGTTCCTTCGATCAACGTTGCCATTTCGGCACGCTGCTCGGGTGTGAATCCTGTGGTGCCGATCACCAGTGCTGTACCGGCCGCGGCAGCAGCCCTGACGGTTGCAACGGTGGCTGCAGGAGCGGTAAAGTCGATCAGGACATCCGGTTTCTTCTCCGCAAGGAACGGCCCGATCCGGGCCGACTCCGCAACCTCTACACCGTAGAATGTCCCCCCCCGGAGATCGGTACCGCCGACCAGTTCCATATCCGCGGCTTCATTCACCAGCCGGCCGACTGTTGATCCCATCCTGCCAAGAGCACCACAGACCACGACCTTAATCATAGCAGGCGAGGACCTCCCGGAGTTGTCCGGTCTTTATCTCGTCGAGCTCATCGAGCGGCAGCCTGACCGGGCCTGCCGCCATGCCCCGCAGCTCGACTGCTTTCTTGACGGGGATGGGATTGGTATCGATGAACATCGACCTGAAGAGCGGTGCAAGCTCGTAGTGGAAGTCGAGCGCGGTCTCAAAGTCTCCCTCGCAGAAGGCTTCGAACATTGCCGCCATCCTTCCCGGCTCTACGTTTGCGGCAACTGATATGACCCCGCTTCCGCCGAGTGCAAGAATGGGGAAGGTGAGGTTATCGTCACCAGAGATGACCTCAAATTCCTCATCCAGGGTTCCCTCGATGATTCTCGATATCTGCCCCATATCCCCTGAAGCCTCTTTGATGCCCACGATTCCCGGGTGCCGGGCGAGCTCGATGACGAGGTCCGGGGTCAGGTTCTGACCGGTTCTTCCCGGAACATTATACACTATGACCGGGAGGTCCAGGTCGGCAAGGATCGTGTAGTGTTTGATCAGGCCTGACCGGTTGGGCTTGTTGTAGTACGGGCTGATGACCAGCGCACCGTCAGCACCGAGATCCCGGGCCGCCTTGGTGAACTGGACTGCTTCGGCAGTATTGTTGGAACCGGTCCCGGCAATAACCGGCACCCGGCCGTTCACCGCATCAATTGCTGCCGCAATCACCTGCTCATGCTCTTCAAAGCTGAGCGTTGCCGATTCGCCGGTGGACCCGCACGGGACGATACCGTGCACTCCGTTCTCGATAAGAAACTCGATATTGGACGCAAGACCTTCAAGGTCAAGGTCCATTGCAAGATTTCTCTTAAAAGGAGTGACAATTGCAGGAAGAACTCCCTCGAACATACAAGAGGGTAATCTAGTGTCTTCCTGTATTTATTTTTCTTGTGATGTATCCGGCCACGCGGTTCCGCACGCGCTTGCTCTCAATGGTGGTCACTTCAGCAACAATCTGCTTATTCTCATCGAAATTATGGGAGAACCTGTTCCCGTATCCCGAGATCAGCTCCAACCCGAGGGATTTGATGTATGACGGTTTGATACCCATATATTCTTCTCCGGTTTGTTCTTAAATAGTGCATTCCACAGGCTTAATAAATTTATGTCGTTGCC
>JAAEES010000047.1 GCA_013415575.1 Methanomicrobiales archaeon
GATCGATCTCGAAGCTGCATACCGGGGAAAAGAGGCCATCACAGACCGGAGGATTGGAGGAAAACGGCTCCCGGTCCGGACAAATATCCCGGATGGCCCGGTGATCGTGCGGTTCCGCGGCCAGGCCGGAACGGGATTTCTCTCAGAGGGGTACTTGAAAATCCGGAAGATCGGCAGAATCCCGGTGAGGGACTACCCTGATCCCGGATGGGACATGGCGGTGGAGAAAAACCGGTTCCACCTGAAGAACCTCGAGCGGCATGCCATCCGGTTCATCCGGCAGCATATGAACGACCGCCCGCGCGTGAACGTCTCCTTCTCGGGAGGGAAGGACAGCACCGTGGTGCTCGAGCTGGCCCGGAAGGCCGGAGTGACCGAACGCTATTTCATCGATACCGGGATGGAATTTCCCGAGACGCTCTCGTTCGTGGAGGATATGGATATCCCGGTGTGGCTCAAAGGAGGAGGCCTCCTCAAACATATCAGGGAGCGGGGCCTGCCGACCAAGGACAATCGCTGGTGTTGTGAACTCGTCAAGCTCCTTCCGGTGAAACAGTGGCTGGGTGACCAGGGGGACTGTGTCACCGTCCAGGGGAACCGGTGGTATGAGTCCTTCTCCCGGGCCGGACTGCCGTCGGTCTGCGAGAACCCGTACCACCCTGGCCAGCTGAACATCTCCCCTATCCGGAACTGGCGGGCACTCGAAGTCTTCCTCTACATCTGGTGGCGGGGTCTCCGGGTCAACCCGCTCTACGAGATGGGATTCGAACGGGTCGGGTGCTGGATGTGTCCGGCAATGCTGGAGAGCGAGTTCGAACTGGTCAGGGCCTGCCACCCGGATCTGCATCGCCGCTGGGTCTCGGTGCTGACAGAATATGCAAGAAAGAGACGTCTACCGCCGGAATATATCACCTGCGGACTGTGGCGCTGGGAGAACCCGCCCCCGAAAATGCGGGAGATTATCCGGGATAAGAGGGTCCATACCGGTTGAGATGTGGTGTCCTGCCACCCTCCCGGAACCCTTCTGCACAGTTCTCCTCCATTCCACATTCCGAAGAGAAAAACTGCTATAGCCCGTCGGTTTTTCCGGCGTGTAAAGAAGAGAATGAATTTATAGAACTACAATGCAATAATTATCTGATCGACCTATGGCTCAGAATACAGAGGAGGAATTTAATGAGTCAGTTCAGGAAAAGAACGATGAATCTTCTCCTGAACCGGTATCCCCCTCCCCTGGGGAGCTGCAGAGAGAGTACCAGGAACTGAATGACCGGTTCCTTCGTCTTGCCGCTGATTTTGAAAATTTCCGCAAACGGACGGAACGGGATCTCGATGCCAGGGTCAGATTTGCCATCGGGGAGTTCGCCAGCGAGCTCCTCGAGGTGATCGACAATTTCGAACGAGCCCTGAAAGAAGAGGACGAAACGGCGAGGGAAGGGCTGGTCCAGATCCACAAACTTTTCAGGAGCATCCTCGAACGGCACGGGATCCGGCCGCTGGAATCAGTGGGAAAACCGTTCAACCCGGCCGAACATGAGGCGGTCGCCTACGTCCCCTCCGAGTGTGACGAGGGGACTATTATTGAGGAGTTCTGTCGGGGATACTGCATGCAGGATCGAGTACTACGCTGTGCGAAAGTGGCAGTTTCGAAAGGAAAAGAAGGTGAATGATATGGCAAAGGAAAAAGTACTTGGAATCGACCTCGGTACCACGTTTTCCTGCATGGCAATCATGGAAGCAGGAAAACCGCTCGTTATCCCGAATGCAGAGGGCGGGAGGACTACCCCGTCAGTCGTTGCGTTTACCAGGGAAGGCGAGCGGCTGGTAGGGAGCCTGGCGAAACGGCAGGCGATCACCAATCCTACCCGTACTATCCAGTCTATCAAGCGCAGGATGGGCACTTCCGGGAAGGTAACGATAGATGACAAGGCCTATACCCCCCAGGAAATCTCGGCGATGATCCTGCAGAAGATGAAGATCGATGCAGAAGCCTACCTCGGTGAGAAGATCACCAAAGTGGTAATCACCGTTCCGGCCTACTTCAACGACGCCCAGCGACAGGCAACAAAGGATGCCGGGAAGATTGCCGGGCTGGATGTGCTCCGGATCATCAATGAACCCACGGCGAGTGCACTGGCCTATGGTATTGACAAGGAGCATGATGTGACCGTTCTTGTCTATGACCTCGGGGGAGGGACGTTTGATGTCTCCATCCTGACACTCGGTGACGGGGTCTTTGAGGTGAAGGCAACCTCCGGGAACAATAAGCTCGGGGGCGACGATTTCGACATGCGGATCGTGGACTGGCTGGTTGAGGAGTTCAAAAAGAAAGAAGGTGTAGATCTGAAATCCGATCCCATCGCCCTGCAGCGGCTCCGGGATGCCGCTGAGAATGCAAAGATCGAGCTCTCCCAGAAGATGAAGACCACCATCAATCTGCCCTATATCACCTCCACCCCGTCCGGCCCCAAGTTCCTGGACATCGACTTTACCCGGGCGAAACTCGAGCAGCTCATCGGGGATCTTGTTGAATCCACGGTCCAGCCGGTCCGGCAGGCCCTGGCTGATTCGAAGCTGAAGCCCGAGCAGATCGACCATGTCCTGCTGGTCGGGGGATCGACCCGGGTACCGCTGGTCCAGGAGACCATAAAGAAGATCCTTGGCAAAGAGCCTGACAAGGGGGTCAATCCGGATGAGTGCGTTGCTCTGGGAGCTGCCATTCAGGGAGGGGTTCTCACCGGAGAGACAAAGGACATCGTCCTCCTCGATGTGACCCCGCTCACCCTGGGCATCGAGACCCTTGGCGGGATTGCCACCAAGCTCATCGAGCGGAACACGACTATCCCCACCCGGAAGAGCCAGATCTTCAGCACCGCCGCAGACGGTCAGACCAGCGTCGAGATCCATGTGGTCCAGGGTGAGCGGGCGCTCGCCAAGGACAATTTCACCCTCGGACGGTTTCAGCTGACAGGAATTCCCCCGGCACCACGGGGGATACCCCAGATTGATGTCACCTTCGATATCGATGCAAACGGCATCATCCATGTCTCCGCAAAAGACCTCGGCTCCGGAAATGAGCAGGCCATCACCATCAAGGGCGACAAGAAACTTACTGAAGACGATATCAGGCAGATGGTGGACCAGGCAAAGGCCTTTGAATCAGAAGACAAGGCCCGTCGTGAAGAGATCGAGGTCCGGAACCTTGCGGATTCCGCGGTTTTCAACGCCGAGAAGATGCTGAAGGAGAGCGGCGACAAGATGGAGCCGGCCGACCGTGAGAAGATCCAGGCCGGAATCGACGGGGTTAAATCTGCACTCGAATCCGACAAAACTGAAGAGATCAAAAAGCAGATGGAGGCGCTCACCGAAGCGGTATACGGGGTGACCACCAAGCTCTACCAGAAGGTGCAGGCAGAACAGCAGGCGAAAGCCGGACAGGAGCCGGGAACGGCAGCCGGGAATGATGACACCGTGGTTGATGCCGATTACACCATGAAAGACGAGTGAGGCAATGGTCGCGGGAGACTACTACGAGATCCTGGGGATCCCGAAGAATGCCGATGAGAAAGAGATAAAGAAAGCCTACCGCAACCTCGCCCGGAAACATCATCCGGATGTCTGCAAAGAGGAGGGTGCCGAGGAGCGGTTCAAGCAGATCAACGAGGCCTACAGCGTCCTGTCCGACCCGCAGAAGCGCGCGCAGTACGACCATATCGGGCATGAGAGCTTCACCCACGCCTCCAGGGGATCGTATGCAGGGGGAGGAGGCTTCGGAGGATTTTCCACGGATTTTTCCGGCTTCGGCGATATTTTCGATTTTTTCGGGGGAGGGTTTGGTGGCCAGCGTCAGACCGGCCCCCGGAGCGGTGCCGATCTCCTCATGAGGCTTCAGGTCACCCTCGAGGATGCGGTCTTTGGGACCGAGAAGGAGATCGAGGTCTCCCATACCGAACCGTGCCCCGATTGTGACGGGACCGGGAGCGAGACCAAAAAACGGGTCAGCTGTACAACGTGCGGTGGAAGTGGACAACTCCGCCAGATGAGCCAGACAATTTTCGGCCAGTTTGTCAGGATGAGCACCTGCCCTGACTGCAGGGGTGCGGGAAAGGTTCCTGAGACCCGGTGCCATGCCTGCCGGGGGACAGGGGTCACCCAGGTCAGGAGAAAAATCCAGGTCCGTATACCGGCAGGCATCGATTCGGGGATGCGCCTGCGCATGGAAGGGTACGGAGAGGCGGGAGATATCGGGGCGGAAAACGGGGACCTCTTCATCGAGATCCAGGTTCAACCCCATGACCGGTTCACCCGCCACGGCGACAATCTCGAGATGGTGGCCGAGATCACCCCTGCACAGGCAGTGGCCGGATCGGAGATTACCGTTGAGACCCTCGATAAAAAGCAGATCGATCTCACTATCCCCCCCGGGATCCAGCATGATACCGCCCTGAAGATTCCGGGAGAGGGTGTACGGCGGAGAGGCAGGCCCGGCGATCTCCTGGTGCGGATAGCGGTACGCATACCCCGGCAGCTCTCTCCCGAACTCAGGGAACTCTATGAGAAGATCCTCGAGATCGAGGGATCGAAGGCCGGGCAGGAGAAGAAGGGATTCTTCTCCGGGTTCATGGGAAAGAAATAATTCCCCTCATTTCTGGACCAGCGTGCCTGATTTTCCCCGACCGTTCTTCTTTCGTCACTAGCTATTTGGATACCCTCCTCCACTCTATATGGAATGAAGCTCATTGCCGAGCTCTCCGGCGAGCATCCCGGGCTGCCGTTCGCGGAACTGGAACTGGTCGGGCAGGTCATTGAGAAAAGACCCCAGGTCGCGGTGGTGGACTGCCGGTTTCCGGGAGATATCGATCGGCTCTCCCTGACCCATGCCATTCTCGAGTATCTCGGCGAGTGTGACGCTGATCCCGGCTCTATTACCGATCTGCTCAGGGATCTGGCCCTGAGTGCAGACGGCACGTATGCCGCCCGGGTGAAGAAGGTAGAGGGATCGGCCCTGGCTGCACCGGTTCCGGAACTCGAACGCCTGATGGGGTCCTTCATTCAGGGGAAGGTGCAGCTCGGGAACCCGGGCAGCGAATACCGGGCGGTATGCTCGGGCGACCGGTGCTACATCGGGAAGCTGATCCGGAGAATCGACCGCGGGTCATTTGAACTCCGCAGGCCGGGAGGCCGGGCGTTCTTCCATCCCGGAGTCATGATGCCCCGGATGGCCCGGGCGCTGGTCAACATCTCCCTCGTCCGGCGGGGAGAGATCCTGCTCGATCCCTTCTGCGGGACCGGAGGGATGGTTCTCGAGGCCGTACTGGTCGGCGCACAGGGGATAGGAAGCGATATCGACCCGTTCATGGTGTCAGGGAGCAGGAAGAATGTACCGGAGGGATTTTTTTTCCGGGCTGATGCCACTGCACTCCCGCTCAGGAACTCATGTATCCCTGCGGTGGCAACCGACCTTCCCTATGGGCAGTCAGTCTCTATTGCCGCCGGGAGTCTTGATATCCTGTACACCGAGGCGCTTGAGGAGATACGGCGCGTGCTCATGCCAGGAAGGAGGGCAGTGGTGGTCACCCACCAGGATATCTCCCGGTATACCGGCGGCGTGATGGAGATCGTCGCTTCCTACTCGCAGCGGGTTCACCGGAGCCTGACCCGGAGAATGCTGGTACTCAGGAAATGACCTCTCAGCCAGGAACGAGGACCTCAAAAGGATAAAAGAGGAACCGTGTACATTTCTCTAAGAGCATGCATCAACCCGGAGCCGAACACCGCATGGAAAGACACCAGTTCCATGCCTGCAGCCGGTCTGTCGCCGGCATAAGGCCAGGTAATGAGGATGCCTGTGATGTGAGCCGGATCTCCCATCCCTCGGGAACAATCCTGCTGCTCGCTGTAGCAGACGGAATCGGCGGGCACCCGGCAGGAGAGGTGGCAAGCAGCCTCGCGGTCCGGACACTCGGGGAGATCGTGCGCGAACAGCTCCCGCTGATCCGCGAACCTGACCGGGAATCCCTGGAAGCCCTGATGGAGCTGGCCTTCCAGGAGACGAACCTGCGGGTCCTCTCTGTTTCTGAACAGGAGGAAGGCTGGCAGGGAATGGGAACCACGCTTGTCGCCGCCCTGATCACCGGGGCAGACGACTGCATTATCGGGAATGTCGGCGACAGCCGGGTCTACCGCATCGGGGAACACCTGGAACGGCTGACCAGGGACCATTCGCGGGTCCAGGAGCTCGTTGAGGAGGGGATCCTCACTTCCCACGAGGCGGAACGCCACCCGCTCAAGAATATCGTGACCCGCATCATCGGGCGCGAAGGGGACCGGGCAGATATTACCAGCTGCCGGCTCGGGAATGCCCGGATCCTGCTCTGCTCGGATGGCCTGCTCGATGGTCTGACGGAGCAGGAGATCCTGGCCGTGGCCGGGGAACAGAACTATCCTGCCGTCTGTGACGCGCTTATTGCGGCGGCGCGGGTGAGGAGCAGGGATAATATCACGGTGGTTGTTGCCGGGCGGTCCGGAACCTGAAAAAGAGATTATTTTTTCGATCCCGGAGCCTGGGTCACGATCCGCACCGCCTCCACCATATCAGTGAGGAGCTCTGCCGGGAAACCCATTACCATCTCATCGTCCTCGATTCCAGAGAACTTCCGGGAACCATCGCAACCCAGGGAGAAGTTGGGCCTGCCCGAGAGATAGGTCTGGGCGGTGGCGTCGGCACACACCGACTGGATCCCGGAAAATTCGGACACGATCCGCCCCCCCAGCCGGAAGAGCGTCGCCTGGGCGAGCTTGAGCATCACCCGTGGTGCTGCGATGATCAGCACCACATGGGGAACGAAAGGCGTCTTCTCGAGCGGGGCATAGAGGGTTGCATAGGTGGACCCTGATTCCAGGTGTGGAATACTTTCGATGGTCCGCTTGCAGGCCGGGGCGCTCTCGAATTTGCCGAGTTTGAAGTAGAATTCACCGGTCTTCAGGCTCTCCGAAATCTGCCGCAGCCCGAGTGCCCAGGCACCGCCGAAACATTCGTGGTTCTCATCGGTGGCATAGAAGATCTTTCCCTCTTTGCGGGCCAGGGTCACCATCATGCAGTGCCGGATCGTCTTATCCAGCTTCTCCATACCGGCAGGGATATCCTCTTTCTTATGGACAAACCGGAGTGCAACCGGAGAATGTTTCAGGCCAAGCGACGTCCTGAATGCTTCGGATGCTCCGGCAAAATCAATCTCATGCATCATGCCTTCCTGCACAGTTCATCACCTCTTTTGCACCGATCTTCTGCAAAAGAGCTGATAAAATCGCCCATTCCGTCAAAGCCGCCGGAGTTTCTGATCGACCTTTTCGAAGAAATTGCGTCCGATGTCTGCGATGAGTGCAGGATCACGTGATTTTCTGACAATGATGGTGGCTTTCGTGCCAAGATCGATACTCTTCTGCCCGTCGATGACCATGGTTGCCGGTTTCGCACTCTCCAGCCGTATCTCGAGGCTCCGGTCACTGCTGATGACGTGGGGGCGGGAGGAGAGCATGTAGGGAGCGAGCGGCACCATGAGCACCCCTTCGATCCGG
>JAAEES010000048.1 GCA_013415575.1 Methanomicrobiales archaeon
CTCGCGCCAGGATTCGTCACATGACCTCTTCCCAGGTGTATCCCGTTGAAGAGGATACCCTCCTCCTTCTCAGGGCTGCACAGGCAGAGTGTCGCCCGGGCGACCGGGTACTCGAGATCGGGTGCGGTAGCGGACACATCTCTGGTGAACTTTCCCGGACGACAGAGGTTCTCGCCACCGACATCAATCCCCATGCCGTCCGTGCAGCCCGAAAGCTCGGGATCGAAGTGGTCCGGGCCGATCTCTTCGATGGTATCTGTGGGCCGTTCGATCTGGTCATCTTCAACCCGCCCTATCTTCCTACCGCCCTGGATGAGCGGATCGACGACTGGCTCGAGTACGCCCTTGACGGCGGGCCGGATGGACGGTTGCTGATCGCCCGGTTCATCGAAGGGGTCGGGAGCATGCTCTCACCCGGAGGCCGGTTCCTGCTGCTCGTATCTTCGCTGACCGGGATCGGGGAGGTCAGGGACCTGATGGAGAAAGCAGGATTCCGGGCAGAAGAAGTGGCGGGGAACGGGAGTAATTCCCGTTCCCTGCCGGACCATGACATACCCTGAGGGAGTGTTGCCTCTCACCGTCTGCGGCAGAGCATGACCAGGAGGGAGCCTCCCAGGATCCCGGTAAGGGCAAGGACGCCGGGAATGGGGGCGCTGGTTGGCGTCGGTGCGGCAGTTGTCGCTCCCGGTGCACCTTGTTCCGGAGTAACGAGTGCCTTGTTGTAAGCTATGACATCCGGCAGGGAGTCAACTCCGGGGAGGGACTTCGGGAAGTTGGTGAAGATGACCCGCTGTGCAGGTATTCCCTTGTCGTGAAGCGCCTCTTCCAGTCCTTTTGCCAGCTCTCCCGATTGCATATTCTCAACGATGTATACGACATTCCGGTAGTTTTCAGTGTTATTTCCGATATCATCCACAATCTTCACCGGAGTATATTTCCCACCCATGTAGAAATCAGGGGCGTAGATGGTCACGACGTTCAATCCGAGCCAGTTCGCGGCATCCTGCTGCCAGACCATGACCACAGCGTCCTGACCGGTTATCAGGGAGCGTTCTTCGGGGGTGAGATCGGCCGCTTCAATCTGCGCAAGGTACTCGTTCAAACGTGCCTCGTAGTAACCCTGGTTTGAGGGATCCGCAGCGATCAGCCATCCTGCCACCTCTTGGGAGAGGTTCTTTGCCCCGGCCGGGGTATTCCAGGTCATGGCGGGGTTCGCAAGGGTCACCCACTCCACTGTGCCGAAGTTGTTGGCAGCCATGAAATCAGAAATATAGGGCATCACATAGGATTGGTCCACTGAACCGTTATGAGCCACGAAGAGGTCGGCATCACGGATGAAATCCTTCTGCATCTGGATCCGGTTGGGGATGATGTCGGCCTGCATGTGGGGGCAGATCGTGGGGTCGGCGATGTAGATGGCCTCGACCTTGTCTCCACCGATGTACTGGATGGGATCCCACAGGACGGTTGTCGTGGAGACCACAGAAAGCGCATTCACTCCAGGTATTACGATAAATAACAGGAGCAGGAAAGAGATTGCACGAATTTTTTGCATAAGAATATTTTTTATGAGAAATTGTTTAAGATTTTCGAAATGTTACCCGTCGTTTGGGTGAGAGGAACACTGCTGCAATGAAAACGACAGAGAAGAGAACGGCGGTCAGGGGAGCGACAGGGAGGGAATATTCCAGGCCGGCGAGGGCACCGGAAACACTGATGGCAGCGGCCACGATCGGAGCGACCAGGAACATCGCCGAGAGGCGGTAGCAGAACTGGAGGGCGATGGCCGCCGGCGTGACCAGCCAGACATAGATAAGGAGCCCCCCGATGATTGGCAGGCAGAGGGCCACGGTCAGCGCTATAACAAAGAGCATAGCATAGTAGACCGGCTTCACCCGGATTCCGACCGACTCTGCGATCCTCTTGTTGAAGATGATCCCGGTAATCTCTTTGTAGAGGACGACCACGAAGACGACTGCTACGACGCTGATGAGGGCCAGGAGATAGATCTCCTCGCGATACAGGGAGATGACATCGCCGAAGAGGAGCCCCATTGCCGAGAACCCTTGGCCAAGCGTCTGCATGTAGGCGATAAAGAAGATGGCCACGGCCATGCTGATCCCGAAGAGCAACCCGAGCGCTGTATCCGGCGAAACGCGGGCTTTCTCAGCGAGCGGTCCGATGAGAAAGGCAACGCAGACTCCGGCCAGAATTGCACAGATCGTGACATTGAGCGAGAGGAACATTCCTACCGCAGCCCCGGCAAAGGCGGCATGGGCCATGGTGAAGCCGATGGAGGAGATCTGCACCTGGGTGATAATCACCCCGAGGATGGCACAGGAAATGGAAGCGAAGAGCATCGCCTCCACTGCGTGGCAGACGATATTGTTCTGGATAATGAACTCAAGCATAGCAGGGGGCACTCCCTGCATGCCGAATGACCTGGCCGACATCTGCCGGGAGGCATTCCCGGTCAAGGGAGATCCTGCCGTCGACCTGGCCGACATCTGCCGGGAGGCATTCCCGGTCAAGGGAGATCCTGCCGTCATGCATCACCACGACTCGTACGCGGCAGTCGGGAAGGTCATCAAAAGCATGGGAGACGATGACCACGGCGATCCCGGATGCGACCAGCCGGGAGAGAAGTTTATTGATCGATTCCCGGGCAAACATGTCCAGGTTGGAGAACGGCTCGTCCAGCAGCAGGACCTGGGGGTCGCGCGCCAGGTTCTGGGCCAGCAGCACTTTCTGCTGCTGCCCTCCGGAGAGATGCCCGATGGGACGTCTGGCGAGATCCTCAATGCCGAGCAGGTGCAGGGCTTTTTCAACCGCTTCGTGATCTTCCTTCCCGGGTTTCCGGATGAGCCCGATCCTCCCGAAACGGCCCATCAGGACAACTTCCTCGACCGTGAACGGCGTGAGCGGGTCGAAGGCAAAGTTCTGGAGGAGGTAGCCCACCCGGCACCGTACCCGCACCCCCTCGTTCCGCACGTCATGCCCGCAGACGGTGGCAGTTCCATGGGTAATGGGCAGCATCCCGTTGATGGTCTCAAGCAGGGTGGTCTTTCCTGCACCGTTCGGACCGCCGACAACCACGAATTCTCCCCTTCCGACGGAAAAAGAGATATCAGTCAGCGTAGGGCGGTCCGACCCTTCGTAGGCGGTGTAAACGTTCTCGAGCCTGATGATCGGGTCTGTTGGCGTCATGGTTCTTCAGGATAAGAGGATGTCGAACAGCTGATCGTCACGCTGATAGTACATCTCCTCGGCCACAGATTCGATTGCGGCCTCGTAGTTCGTGTCCCGTTTCGGGAGGGGGAACGGACGCGGGGTGATGGTGACCCGTTTCCCATCGGCCTCAAAAATGCAGCTAAGGGTCTCCGCAGGGACAATCTCGATGTTCCGCTTCCCGAGCGTGCATCCGCTCCCGAGCTGAACCCCATCAGCCAGGCAGGACTGGGGGGGCGTCCCGGCACAATAGATCTCGGCCTTCATCCGGAACGGGTCATCGCAGAATTTTCTCCTCACATATTTCCCGATCCGGTAGCCGAGCACGATATAGGGGCCCAGGTGACCGTGAAAGGCAGCGAGGTCAGAGACGGAGAAGTCATGCGTGATATTATAGTATTTGCAGTGGGAATGGGTGTGACCATCCATACAATAGTGTCATTAAAATGATATTTAAAAATTGGTAATTAAGACAAGGTATGAAATAAATATAATTATTTCCTAACGATTGCAGGAGCGATTCTTCAGATGGAGAGCATGAACATAGTACACAAGAAGGCTGGATTGCGATGACTGCCACCCGGGTCCATGGTGTCATGGATGCGGAGCAGTACGACCAGCTCATACGGAGCATCGTGCCCTGCCAGCCGGCGCTCCTCTCAACGATCGTCGATTACCTGCCCCCGGATTCCCGGAACGTCCTCGAGCTCGGCTGCGGGACCGGGATTCTCACCGGAATGGTCAGGGAGGCCTGCCCGGATGCGGTGATAACCGGGATCGACCTTTCACCGGAGATGCTGACCATGACCTCGGTAAAACCGGGACTCAGGGGAGTCAGGTTCATTGCGCAGGATCTGCGGGACCCATGGCCGGCGGAGCGCTACGATGCGATCATCACCTCGCTCTGCCTCCATCATATCCTTCCCGAGGAACGGGTCGTGGTCGCCCGGAGAGCCGCCCGGGCGCTTGTACCCGGTGGAAGGTTCATCTGCGGGGATATCTTCGGAGCAGAACATGGGTGGGAGGAGCAGGTGCTGCGCGAGATCTGGGCCCGGGGCATGCGGCGGGAAGGAGCCCCGGAAGAGGTGATTATGGGAATGATCGCGCAGCGGGAGAAGCACATGCCGACCTTTACCACCGTCTCCTGGTTCCGGGATATGCTCGCCGGGTCGGGGTTCGCCCGGGCGATGGTCCCGTTCACCTCAGGCTTCGTGGGGCTGGTGGTGGGATTTTCACCGGAAGACTGAGGCAGGGTGACAATAGAGGGATAGTCCCCGATTGACCGGGGATGCAGGTCTGTCACCCGAAGTTTCAGGAACGTAACTCTTCACCGGCCAGCTTTGCCGATATCATTCTGGATCTGCTGCATCCACGCGGGGATGCGGACCCCTTCCCGGGGAAAGAATTCGCTGACATATGGTTTGATATCAAGAACGGGGCTTCCATCGATCGCGTCCAGACCGGCAACCTCCAGCACATGGCCTCTCCTCCGGATGAGACGGACAACGGTCATGAGAATGGAATTCGGCCGGGCAGGGCTGCAGGTGCTGAAAATTCCCACCTCTGGCAGATCCTTCCTGCCCATCGGGTGCACCCTGGTCAGGGAACGGTAGTTCTCCGGAACAGCATGTGCCCAATAGAGCACAACAAGGTGGGAGTATTCTTCGATGCCGGTAAGGAGGTCATCCAGGTTTTCCCGGATTATGATTTCAGAGATCTCACTTCTCGTTCTTTTCACCCGGTCCAGGATCGTTTCATGATTCCCCTTCAGGGTGAGCCCGTTTTTTCCGGCAACCAGAGAGGGCTCTTTCATTCCGTTCTTTACCATACCTACAGGCTGCATTATAATATCGCCAGGTATTCCATAACTCCAGTGGTTCATCTCTTCCATATCCAGGTCTCCTTTCAGTGCTGAACTGTTATCTCTCTCACCGAAGGTGAGAATGGGTCATCCCTTCATCATGTTCCTGTTGACTTCACCTGGTTTCGAAGCGGGCGCCAGATGCCAACCAGGGAGGAATGGATAGTCCTTTCTGCTGAATATTGTATTACATTAGTATAATATTTTATGAAATTGTATGATAATTCCTCTATTATTCCCTTCCCGTTCGCGATAAGCTTCTCATGTATCTCATTTTTCGATGGACCACACTTCTCCCTTGTCTCTGCCGGAAAAAGGGGAATATCAAAGGAGGCAGGGGAAAAGCAGCCCCACAGCGGTCAACCCGAGGAGGATATTGATCACCACGAGCACGATGAAGATCCGGCCCATCCAGAGGTGGGCTGTTCTCACCGTCGCTTTCCGGGATCCCGCAACCCGGGAACGGACGAGGGCCAGGAGCAGGGTGATCAGGAGGGTGAGAGCGAGGAGCACCCCGATGACGACATGGACGAGGAAGGCTGAAGGAATCGCAGAGAGGTAGGGAACCGTGAATACCATGCTGACAGCCAGGATCACCAGGATACCTCCGATGACGCCGCTCGCAACATGGATCCGGTACCACCCGGCAATCCGTTTCCCGTATACGGGCAGAAGCCCGGCAACCATGATGCAGATGAAACCGGCTGTCATCAGGAGAGCGTGCCAGACCCAGCGGGGCGTGGTATCGAGCATACACTCTCCTCTGCGCGATCGGCAATAAGGATTGTTTTCCCGCAGGGCAGGGCGCTGTCTGTGCCAGGTCTCTTCCGGAGAATTCAGTATATTTTTATACATGAATGTATAACTTTATACATTACATCTGAAAACATGGAGACAGGAAACATGATTTTCCGAAAGAACCCGGAATCATCGGTTTATTTCCCGGTCATCGAACCGTGGTGATCGTCCGCTCTCCTCTCATCCCCACGGGGCCTACCGCCCTGCCTGTCCAGATTTCCAACAACTCAAATCTCTGGTGAACCCATGAAATCACGAGATATTGCCATAGTAGGTATCCTGCTTGCCGTTGGAGCGATCCTGCGCTATTTCCTGGCCATGCTCCACACCCCGCTCACCCCGAACATGGTGATAGCGTTCTACTGCCTTGCGATCATCCTGATCATGCCGAAGGTCTATGAAGCCCTCGGCATCGGCATCGTTGCCGGCATCCTCTCGATGCTGATCTCGAGCTCGATCTTCCCCCCGGCAAACCTGGTGAGTGAGCCGATCGGGGCCCTGGTCTGCTTCGGGCTCTATGCCCTGCTCCGGAACCGGACGAAACTTGCGCCGACGGTGTCAACATTCCTGACCACGCTCGCCAGCGGGTTCTCCTTCGCTGCGGTGGCCATCATTTTCGTCGGTGCAACCATCCTTTCCAAGTACCAGGGCGACATCATGGGCTTTGTCGCCGTCTTTGTTCCGATCGTGGTGATCACGGCGGTGTTCAACGCGGTAATCGTCCAGATACTCTATATCCCGGCCAGCCGGGTCCTGATGCGGGGACAGGAATGATCACCCTCGAGACTGTCAGCTACGCCTATCCGCGGACGGACCGGGAAGCGGTGGCCGGGATCTCCCTCTCCCTGAAAGGGGGGGAATGCATCCTGGTCTCCGGCCACTCGGGTTCCGGCAAGACCACGCTCTGCCTGGCCGCAGCCGGCATTCTCGAGCACGAGTATGGGGGAAAGAAATCCGGGCGGGTGACGATTGACGGAAAGGATGTCAGGGAGTACCGCGATCTGTCTGATCTCTCCTCCCGGGTCGGTATCCTCTTTGACGACCCGGACTCCCAGCTCCTCTTCACCACCGTTGAGGAGGAGATCCTATCAGCCCTCGAACGGCGCGGATTCTCACCCGAAGAGGTCGAAGAACGGCTCGCCCGGGTCCTTGTCGTCACCGGGCTTGCGGGACTTAAAGACCGCCCTCCGCATGCTCTCTCCGGCGGGCAGAAGCAGCGGGTGGTCCTCGCCACCACGCTCGCGCTTTCCACCGACATCCTCATCCTGGATGAGCCGACCTCGGAACTTGACGAAGAAGGAACCGGGAGCATCGTCCGGCTTCTCTCGGACCTCAAGGCACAGGGGAAGGCCATCCTTCTCGTTGAGCAGAACTACTCGAAGATGGCCGGCCTCGTCGACCGTATCATCATCATGGAGAACGGGAGGATCCGGACGGAAGGACCACCCGGGACGGTTTTACAGGATGAAGTCGCCCGCCGGACCCTCATCCCCGACTTCACGGGGATCCGGACCGGGATGCTGGGAGGCAACGGTGATTCCCCCATTATCCGCACCAAGGGGCTCTCCTTCAGCTACGGTGATGGTGAAGCCCTTTCCGGCATCGATCTCTCGATTGCCCCGGGCGAATTTGTCGCTATCGTCGGGGAAAACGGGTCAGGGAAGACCACGCTGGTCAAGCACTTCATCGGCCTGCTCCGCCCCGGGAAGGGATCGGTCATGGTCGACGGGAAGAATGCCGCAACCGCGCCGATTGCCGAACTCGCCCACTCGGTCGGGCTGGTCTTCCAGAACCCCGACCATATGTTCTTTGCCGATTCGGTGTTCGAGGAAGTTGCATTTGGGGTCGACAACCTCGGGATCCCTGAGCGGGAGAAGGCGGTCATGGACGCGCTCGCAGCCGTCCGCCTGACGGCCTCACGCGAGCTGTATCCCCGGTGGCTCTCCCGGGGCGAGCGGCAGCGGCTGGCCATCGCCTGCGTGCTTGCCATGCAGCCACCGGTGCTGGTCCTCGATGAGCCGACCACCGGCCTTGACGGAGCGGAATCACGGGAGATCATCGGGATCCTGAAGCAGCTCCAGGAGAACGGCCATACCATCATCATCGTCACCCACAGCCGGGAGATCGCTGACCGGTGTGCGGACCGGGTGATCCGCATGGAGGCGGGAAAAATCATCTCTGATGCCCGGATGGAGGCGCTCCATGGCTGAGATCCTCCAGTACGTGCCGGGGAACGGGATCTTCCACCGCCTCCACCCGGTCACCAAGATCCTGTTCATCATCCTGGTGAGCGTGGTGACCATCATCACCACGTCGATTACCGTGCTCATCGGCATCCTCCTCCTCATCTTCCTGCTCGCCTTTGCCGGCCACCTGCTGCGCCCGGTGATCCAGCAGATGGTCCTGATCCTCCTGATGAGCATCGTGATCTACCTCATCACCATCCTGACCATACCAGAAGGTGCAGTGATCGGGTACCTGGTACCGTCATTCGTCCCGGTCATCGGGGGCAGCATCCCGGTCACGGTCGGGGCCCTCACGGTGGGAACGGTGCTTACCCTGCGGTTCGCCATCCTGATTTCCGCCTTCCAGCTCTTCGTCATCTCCACCCAGCCCCGCGACCTCGTGCACACCATGGAGCGGGCCCGGATACCGGCGGAGTACACGCTGATGTTTATCATCGCCCTCCGGTTCATCCCCACCCTCCAGATTGAGGGAAAACGGATCCACGAAGCCCAGCTGGCACGGGGATATCACCCAGGTGACGGATTCATCGGAAGGATCCGGAGCGTGGCCCCGGTGATGGTCCCGCTGGTCTCAAACTCGCTCTCCCGGGCGACTATCCTCGGCCTGACCATCGACCTCCGGGGGTACCGGTCGCGGGCCCGGACCCGGCTCCGGGAACGTACCCTGGGAATCGCGGACAAGGTGGCCATTCCCCTCCTGGGCATTGCGGGGGCGGCCTTCGCCTACGGGTTCTTCACCTTCTCCCTGGGCTAGGCAAGCTACAAGGGGCATGAGCGAGAACCATCTCCCATGCCTACCTGTGCAGACTGTTCCCTCTACACTCCGAAGGACGAGCAGGAAGGGGAGTGTGCCATCAACGGTCCGGTTCCTGCCGATCGCGATGCCGGGCGCTGCCCCTCCCGCACCTTCCGCCCGAAATCGTAAGAAAGAACAGGCTCCCTCCCCGGCTTACCTGGAATGGGGGTTCAAACCGGATCCCGCTTCTGGTGGTTGCATCTCCTAAATCTCTTTCTCTGACAGTTGCAGGCCCTTTCCGATTTTGGTCGTAAAATAGGCAATATTTTCTTATTCCAATGACGTTAATCGCGATTTTCTTCGCACTTGAAGATATCGATCACACTTTCGCCCCGCATGCTCTCCACCCTTATGGAACCGGCAGGGGAGTGGTACCTGCATGCAGTTCGATCTGCACCCCTCCGTCACGCTGGCCAGCGGAACGTTCTCCGCCCTGGTGGCACCGGAGGAGATGGTGCTCGCGGGCCTCAATGACAACCCGGTGCTGAAGCGGTTCCTCTTCCTCTTCATCTGCGGGAACTACTCACGGCTCCTCTCCGGCATCAACCGCAGATCGGTCAATATCGAGGTGCGGAGGGCGTTCACCGCCTTCCAGCTCCTCACCATCCTCCGGGAGTCCTACCACACCATCGTCTTTGTCGAGCATGATCCCGGCCTGTACGAGGGGGCGGGAGAGGAGGTGGTCGGACAGGTGGGCCTCGCCCTCAAAAGCGCTGGTCAGGGCTCGGTGGTGGTGCTGTACACCCCGGCAGAAGACCAGACGTTCTCTGACATGGCACAGCTGGCAGACCGGTTCTTCGCTCTCTCGCCTCCTCCGGCCCAGCCGCTGCAGCGGGCCCGCCGGGCAGGGAAGCTGCGCCAGCCGGCCGTTCTCTCCCGGGGCCAGACCACCCTGGAGGGGTTCTGATGGGGCGGAGCTTCGGGAGCGTCCGGATGGGAGTGAAGGAGATCACCGGACGCTGGGAGCGGGTGGCCCGGACCCTGCCGGGCGCCGACCGCGAGGCTGCCCTCAGGGTGGTGGCCATGGCAAAGCGGCACGCGAGCGAGGGGGGACCCTGAACCATCCCCTGGACTTGTTCCGGCCCGTGAGGGGGCAGGATCGTGATCATCGACACCGGGTACCGGAACGGCGTCGAGATCTGGGAGTGGTCGGCGGGGAAGACCCGCCGGACCACCGTGCCATTTGCCCCCTCCTTCCTGCTCCACCTGCCTGACCCCCCCCTCCACCGGGAGCTCTTGGAGGTGCTCGAGGCAGAGTACGGGGCAGAGGAGTGCTCGTTCCGCACCATTTTCGGGGAGTGCGATGGATACAGGGTCCCTGCCGGCCGGGATATCGCGGAGGCGATCGAGCGGCAGACCGGGTATGCCGCCCAGCTGTACAACGTGGATGTCCGGCTCGACCAGCGGTACCTGGCCGGGCTGGGGCGGGTCCCCTGCTGTGGTGAAGGGGAGTCGCGGTTCTCCCTGGACTTCCCGATCCCCTTCCGCACCCTCACGGTGGAGGTGGACGGCAACCCCTTCGGCGGTGAGGCGCTCCGCTCGATCGCGGTGGTCCATGACCGCCGGGAGCGACTCGGGGGCTCCGGCCGAACCGTTCTCGCGGACCTCGCCGGTCTGTTGGAGTCCTGGGATCCTGACGTGGTGCTCTTCCCCCGCTCGGATCTCTGGCTGCCCCGGCTCCTCTCTGCGGCCCGGAAGGAGGGGGTGGCGCTCCCCCTCTCCCGGAGCGGGAGGTACCGGAAGATGGCGCAGAAATCCTACTGGAGCTACGGGAAGACCGAGTACCGGGCAGGATCGCTCATCCCGGACGGGAGGGTCTTGGTCGACACCACCCAGAGCTTCCACTACCGGGAGAGCGGCCTTGCGGGCATCATCCTCGGTGCACGGCTCACCGGGCTTTCCCCGAACCTCACCGCCCGGTTCACCTCAGGGACCCTGATATCGGCCTACGAGGTCTACGAGGCCCTCCGGCAGGACATCGCCATCCCTTTCCGGAAGAGCGACCCCGAGTGCGTGCGGAGATTCGACGAGCTGAAGGCCGCCGACCGGGGCGGGATGATGTTCCAGCCGGTCCCGGGTCTGTACGAGCAGGTGTACGAGATCGACTTCACCTCCCTCTATCCCTCCATTATCGTGGCCTGTAACCTCTCGCCCGAGACCCTCGCCTCTCCTGAGCGGCCGGGTTTCCTGCCCGGGGTGCTCGCCCCCCTCCTCTCCCTCCGGAAGGAGAGCAAGGCACGGAAGGCAGAGGACCCCTCATATGCCGGGATCGACGCCATCCTGAAGTGGATGCTCGTGACCTGCTTCGGGTACACCGGGTACAAAAACGCCAAGTTCGGGCAGATCGAGGTGCACGAGAAGATCACCGGGCAGGCCCGGGAGATCCTGATCCGGACCAGGGACATCGCCGAGGAGCTCGGCTTTGCGGTCCTGCACGGGATCGTGGACTGCCTCTGGGTGCAGGGCGGGCCTGCAGCGGTGCTGAAGGAGCGAGTCGAGCAGGAGACCGGCCTTCACACTACGCTCGATGCCTACGACTGGATCGTCTTTCTCCCCATGCCTGACGGCTTCGGTGCATACAACCGGTACTACGGGCGCCTCTCCACCGGGGAGCTGAAGGCGCGGGGGATCGCGGCCCGCCGGGGGGATACTCCGCTCTTCGTGCGGGAGCTCCAGGAGCGGATGCTTGCCACCCTGCAGGCCGCAGCAGACCGGCAGGAGCTGACGGCGTGTGCAGACCGGGTCCGGCAGCAGTACCGGGAGGCGGTTGCCGGGCTCCCCGGGGCGGACCCGAAGGACCTGGCCATTTCCCGCCGGATCAGCAGGCTCCGGTACTCC
>JAAEES010000049.1 GCA_013415575.1 Methanomicrobiales archaeon
ACCGGCTATCATCACCCTTGCCGTCCTTGACGGAACAGCAACCATCATCGGCTACTATTTCGGGCGGATAAAGGTTATCAATGGAAAGACAATCGAAGGATCGCTCGCCGGCATGGCCCTCTGTTTCATCGTCCTCCTGCCCTTCCTTCCCGCTGTTGTAGCGATGCTTGTCGTCTTTCTGGCCGGCATGGTGGAGCTCTTCTCACCCCTTGATGACAATCTCCTTATCCCGGTAAGTGTCTGCATTTTCCTCACCCTTCTCGGGCTCGGATAAAAAAAGAGATCAGGCCCAGTCTTTTGGGGCTTTCTTCTTATCCTTTTCCCGGTATCCCTCGAGGAGAACCGTGGTGATATTCTTCACCGGCCGGTCAGTATGTTCCTGAATATGGAATTCGCAGAACGGACAGGAGCTGATGACGATATCGGCACCGGTCTTCTCGATCTCCTTTCGCCGGTTCTCGGCCAGTGCGGCAGCCTCCTGGGGCACTCCGGATCGCACCCCGCCACCGGAACCGCAACAGATAGACGGCATCTCAACCAGGTCGACAACCCGGCTCATCAGTTCCCTGGGCTGGGTCCGTATCCCCTGCCCCCGCAGGAGGTGGCAGGGGTCATGGTAGGTGGCTTTTACCGGGAGGCGTGCCGGTGGCTCGATCTCGAATTTGAGGAGCACTTCGTTGATATCCATCACCCGGAATGGGCAATCGTAATCGTTCTTGAGCGTGGATCCACATCCGGCACACATGGTCATGACCGTGTCAATTCCCCGGTGGACAAAGGCTTCGATATTCCGTTGCTGGAGGGTTTTGAGATATCCGATCTGGCCGGTCCGGATGAGCGGTGATCCGCAGCAGATCTGTTCCTTCGGAATGATAACACGGATACCGTTCCGGCGGAGAACTTCCATGGCGTCGAGAGCCGTCTTCGGCAGGCGCATGTTGTACATGCAGCCCACAAAGAATCCTACTGTGCCTTTCACTTCGCCGTAGGGTTCAAGAACCTCCGGGACCTGCTCGAGGAAGGTGGTCTCGGTCCGGTCAACACTCCTCCCGGTCTCCCTGACCAGTCTCTCCACCGCCTGGTGCCGGGGAAGGGTGAGCCCTTTCTTATTGGCGAGCGCCCTGAGCTTCTCGATGGCTTTCCCGGGAATCTCAATATCTTTCGGGCAGACTTTCCAGCAGGCCTGGCAGGAGGTACAGGTAAAGAGCCCGTTCGCGACCGCTTCGGTAACCCGGTCACGGCTGTCCCGGGGATCGAGGGAGAGGCGCATATCCTCGCGCATGGCGGTTGGGCCTGCAAACTCGATTACTCTCAACGCCGGACAGGCCGAGACACAGGCCAGGCACTCGATGCAGCTCCGGAGCGGTTTGATGACTTCAACCTCCTCCTTTGTGGGCATCCGCACCTCTTCTCCTGGTTCAAGCGAAGAGACGGCCGCCAGGTAGGGCTCCATATCCACGACCAGGTCCTTCTGTACCGGGAGCTCGAGCGGCTCGATAGTCATCCCGTCCCGTGCCTCTTCTGTACAGGCGAGCACCGGCTCCCCGTTCACCCTGACGGCACAGCTGCCGCACTGGCCGGATCCGCAGCAGTAGCGGTACGAGAGGGAGGGGTCATGCTCATCGTGGATAGCGTGCAGGACGTGCAGTACCCGTGCCCCTTCACGGACCGTGACCAGGTAATGCTGGTGGTGAGGCTGCTCATCGGTCTCCGGGTTGTAGCGGAAGACGCGGACTGAGAGCTCCTTCATGACTTCACCTCTGTCTCGATGCCCTCACGGGAGAGCGACTGGTAGGTATGGCCATAGGGGGAGTTCTGCCCGTCCCAGGCCTGGGTGATATCCCGGCGGACATGCGCCCCCCGCGACTCCTTGCGGAGCAGTGCACCTTTCACCACCAGGGTTGCACAAACGAGCATGTGCCCCGCAATGCAGCAGTCTACAAGGTTTGCCGGTGTTGCTGCCTTCAACCGGAGAGTCCTGAGGTGGCCGATGATACCAAGGGTCTTCTCGAGATTCGCGGCATTCCTGAAGATGCCGGCACCCTCCCACATCGCTGTCTGGAGTGAGCGGACCACAGTCGAGGGATGCACGTCTCCAACGGTAAAAGCTTCGAGCCGTTTCCGGACTGCCTCGATTTGTCCGAAATCTGCTTCATTTTTCCTCATCTTTGCTGTTCCTGCTGCTTCCCCGGCCCGCTTCCCAAAGACCTGGGTGTCGGCAAGAGCATTCCCGCCAAGCCGGTTTGCCCCGTGGACGCCACCGGCCACCTCGCCACAGGCGTACAGGCCGGGGACTGTGGTCTCCCCGTGTCCGGTGATACGGAGTCCCCCCATGATGTGGTGAGCTGTCGGTGCAACCTCCATCGGCTCCTCCCTGATATCGACCCCGAACTGGAGGAACTGTTCAAGCATCACTGGAAGGCGGGTCTCAACCTGGGTGCGGGGGAGGTGGGTTACATCAAGGAACACCCCTCCGTTCTTTGTCCCCCTACCCTCGAGAATCTCGGTTGCGATGGCACGGGCAACGACGTCCCTGGTCGAGAGCTCCATCCGATCGGGATCATAGCGTGCCATGAACCGCTCGCCGGTTGCGTTCTTCAGGACCCCGCCTTCGCCGCGAACCGCTTCGGTCACCAGCCTCCCCCGTACATCGTACGGGAAGACCGCTCCGGTAGGGTGGAACTGAACCTGCTCCATGTCGATCAGTTCTGCCCCGGCCTGGTACCCGAGTGCATACCCATCCCCGGTTCCGCTCGAAGAGTTGGTGGAGATATCGTAGATTTTCGTTCCGCCTCCGGTGGCAAGCACTACACTGTCGGCAAGGAAGATGGAGAAATCCCCGTTCCGGTCTATCCCTAAAGCACCATTCACCCGTTCGCTGTCCTTCAGCAGGGATACGATAGTCACCTCATTGACTACCCTGACTTCGGTAGAGTGAAGGCGGTCGATGAGGGTCATCATCATCTCGTGACCGGTCCGGTCTCCGGCATAGCAGGTTCGTGGGAATCGCTGTCCCCCGAACGGCCGCTGTGCTACCTCGCAGCTGTCCGTTACATCGAAAACGGCCCCCCACCGGAGGAGGTTGCGGACACGTTCCGGAGCTTCATCAACGAGAATCCTGACCAGTCCGGGATCATTGAGCCAGGCACCTCCTTTCATAGTGTCTTCAAAGTGGATCTCGCAGGAGTCCTGTTCGCGGAGGACTGCATTGTAGCCCCCCTCGGCCATGGTGGTACACCCACCCTTGCCGGCAAGCGTCTTTGATACCAGGAGGGTTTCTCCATATTCTGACGCTTCAATCGCTGCACGGACACCCGCCCCGCCGCTCCCGATCACGAGAACATGTGCCGTCTGGACATCATCAGAACGCATCTTATTATAACGTGGATCGTATAGGTACATAAAGATACAGAACGCAGTTACAAAAGAAAACGTGAGCCCGAATGAGATTTTTGATGAAATTTGGCGGAACTTCTGTTGCTGATGCGGACAGCCTCAGCAGAACGGTAGATATCATTGAGGAACATCACAGGGCCGGTCACGAACTGGCAGTCGTCGTATCAGCTCAGCGGGGAGTGACCGATCAACTGATAGCCATTGCACAGGAGATTGCGGACAGCCGGAGTTCGGCAACCATTGAACCGTTCATCAACTCGCTCCGTCTCCGTCATATGAAAGTCCTCTCCGAAGTTGCAGGCGACTGTGAAGGAGAGGTCGGGGACCAGATGGAGGAACGTCTCTGCAATCTCGAGAACATCCTGAATGCCGTGCACAACCTCCGGGAGCTCACACCCCGGTCGCTCGATTATATCATCACCTATGGGGAGCGGCTGAACTCCCTCGTGGTATCAGCAGCCATCAGGCAGCGGGGTATCCCATCCATGGTCATGGACGGGTGCGAAGCCGGCATCCTGACTACCCCTCAGCATGGGGAGGCCATGGCTCTCCCGGAGAGCGAGGGGCGGATCAGAAGCCGGGTGCAGCCCCTGCTCACCGAGATGATTCCGGTCATCATGGGTTTTATGGGCTGTACTGAGAAAGGGATTGTTACCACGCTCGGACGGAGCGGCTCAGACTATTCTGCGGCAATCATCGGAGCAGGGATTGACGCGGATGAGATCTGGATCTGGACCGATGTTGATGGAATCATGACCTCAGACCCCCGCCTTATCCCGGATGCCCGGGTACTCCCAACTATCTCGTATCTCGAGGTCATGGAGTTGTCCTATTTCGGGGCAAAGGTGATGCACCCCCGTTCTATCGAACCGGCGATGAAGAAGAACATCCTGGTGCGGGTAAAAAACACCTTCAACCCAACTCACCCCGGGACGAGCATTGTGTGGCATGAAAAGCGGGACAGCAGGGTGGTCAAAGCCCTCACCTACATCGACAAGGTTGCCCTGATCAACATCTGCGGTGCGCAGATGATCGGGCGGCCGGGGGTGGCAAAAGCCATCTTTTCGGCACTCGCGGACAAGGAAGTCAATGTCATGATGATCTCGCAGGGGTCATCCGAGGCGAATATCTCCCTCATCGTAGAGGAGAGCCAGGCCGGCATCGCCATCGATTCCCTGGCAGGGCTGGTCAGGCAGGGCCTGATCCGTGAGGCCACCGCCAACCGCGATGTCTGTGCGGTCGCCGTAGTCGGGGTTGGCATGGCCGGTGCCAAGGGGACCGGGGGACGAATCTTCACCGCGCTCGGGCACGGCGGGGTCAATGTCATGATGATCTCGCAGGGGTCCTCAGAAGTGAACATCTCCTTCGTTGTCACGCAGGAGGATGGTCCGAAAGCGGTCCGGATTCTCCATGACGAGTTCAGGCTCTCAGAGGAAGACGATGCCTGAATCATTTTCGTACCGGAAATCGGGAGTTGATATCTCCCGTGAAGCGGAAGGGATCTCGGCCCTTGTACGGACACTCACCTTCAGACGGACCGGAACAGTCGCCATGATGGGCAGTGTCGGGCACTTTGCAGGACTGATCGAGTGCGGAAACCATGCCCTCGCCCTCGCCGTTGATGGAGTAGGGACAAAGATGCTCGTTGCTGACCGGATGCAGGACTGGAGCACTATCGGCATCGATTGCATCGCCATGAACGTGAATGATCTCTATGTCATGAACATGGAGCCGGTGGCGTTCGTGGATTACATTGCAGCCGATGAGATATCGATCCCGAAAATGGCCCAGATCGGGATCGGACTCAACGAAGGAGCACGTCAGGCAAACATCGATATCATCGGAGGAGAGACGGCGACCCTGAAAGGAATGGTCAGCGGTCTCGACCTTGCCGGCACTTGTCTCGGGATCCAGGAGAAGAATCGGATCATCAGCGGTGAAGCAATCAGGCCCGGGGATCTCATCATCGGTGTGCCCTCAACTGGCATCCACAGCAACGGTCTGACACTTGCCCGGAGGGTGGTGGATACGCACGATGCGTGGGATGAGCGTCTTTCCAATGGGAGGACGCTTGGGCAGGAGCTCCTGGTACCCACCCGGATCTATGCGGAAGCACTCCGGGTCTGCGGATCAACGACAGTTTCCGGTATGTGTCATATCACCGGAGGCGGCCTGCTCAATTTTTCCCGTCTGACAACCTACGGATTTTCCATCGACTCCCCGTTGCCGATTACTGAAATCTTCCGGTGGATTCAGGAGAACGGCAATGTTGACCAGGGAGAGATGTACCGGACGTTCAATATGGGTATGGGATATGCCTATATTGCACCCGAAAAGAGCCTCCCGGCAATAGTTGCAGAGGTTCCGGATGCCGAGGTGGTCGGGAGTATCACTCGGGAGCCGGGTATCCGGCTCACAGGGTCATTGTTCTCCTGAAACCCTCTCTTCTTATTCTTCTCCAGGATCTTCAGATATTGTTTCGATCCGAAAGACCCGTGCACGGTCGGCAACAATCGCACTGTTCCCTGAAAGGTCTTCAATGACCAGGGTCACCGGGAGACGTCCTTCCCTGACTTCCCGTATCCGTTCCTGGATGAGGCATACCCGGTTCCGCTCCTCGTCGGAATCGGCCCAGGAGCAAAGGTTGTCAAGCACCGACTCCACCCGGTTCAGAACCCCCTCAACATTCGAGACAAAGCCCTCACAGGCAGGACCTGGATCGATCCGGACCCCGAGCTCGGGAATGGAGATAATGCCGGTCATGCTCCGGATCACCCGGACATTCAGATCATCGGGCGAGTCAATGGAAAGTTCCCATCGGGATGGTTCGGCATTTTTCAGGAGCTGCGTATCGATGAACCGCCACCCGCAGGAAGGGCAGAGTGCGGAAATGATCAGGATCTCCGAAAAATAGGGGATATCTTCAGTCTGATACAGGTATTCTATCTCAGTATTGCAGACAGGGCATGGTCCTGGGACAACAGTCCGCACCTATTCGACCCCTCCGATTTTATCGCGGGAGATTTTCACCGAGTTCGGGGTGATTACGACGTACCGCTGGTCGCCCAGTCCGATTATGTCCCCGTTCACGTCTTTGGCAACTTCTTTCATATCCTTCAGCACACGCTCGTACATAACCTTGTCCATTTTCAGACGGGAGATATCCACGATCACAATGTTGCCATTGTAGATCTCATCCTTGATCCGCGGGCTCTCCTTGATGTCACCGATGGCCGCAATCTTGACGAACATTGCCGGAGCCCCGGCCTCGGCCTCCTCAAAGGCTTCAAGGTCGAGGTCCATGTAGTCATCCTCAGTTGAGGGAGTTGACTTGCCCAGAAGCGAATCGAGAAATTTTACCATAGCAAAATTGTCTATTGGTTTTTATTTAATAGTATCTCTTTTTAAAAAAGGCCGGATTGGACAGGGAACTCCATACTTCACCTACCGGACATTCAGAACTCCAGGTTCCAGAGATCATCCCCGATGTAGTGAATGGTCTTAACTACCTTTCCCGAAGTTTTACCACGGAGTTCATCGGCATCAAAAAGGGCGATCCCGAGAGCGAGGGGCTTTCCGTGGCGCTCTTCGACCACCTGGACCGGTTTTCCAGACCTGATATCATCAGATACGGTGACGATGCCGGGGCGCATGATGTCGGCACCATTCACCACGAAGGGCACTGCTCCGGCATCGACAACAACCCGCCGTTCGGGAAACGGGTGTTCAAGCAGCCCTTTCAGCGTGGGAAACACCCATCCGTCCCGTTCCAGAAGCTGGGGTTTCTTCTCAATGAGATACAGGACAATCCCGGCGCTTGTTTCTAGCAATTCCACCCGCTCGCTCCGGAAGAGTGATGCTGATGCCCCGATCTCGTCTTCCAGGGCCGCATAGAGGGGTGCGATCTGCGACTTCCTGATGCTGTGCCGTTTCTTTCCGGTGATCTTGGCCATTTTCTGTATATCAGTAGTCATCCGGTGATGAAAAAGCATTTCAGGCAGGGTGGCATATGTGATCACGTGCAGACGGAAGTTTCACCATACGGGCTGATCCTGGGATCACTCGCCAAGGTTTAAGTATCCTTCCCGCGCACATATATTACTCCAAAGTGATGGAAAACTGGGAATACGTATGACAAAGCGGCCGTTGGATATTTTGGATCAGGTGCTGAACCGGC
>JAAEES010000050.1 GCA_013415575.1 Methanomicrobiales archaeon
CCTGATTGCCCTGATTGCGCCTTCCTTGATGTGTTCGGGGGTGTCGAAATCCGGCTGGCCGAGTCCCATGTTGATGGACCCGGGTCCCGCCGCTTCGAACAGTTTCCGGATCCCGGAGATTTCGATGCCGAGGCACCGTTCTGCGATGCGGTATTCTTTCATGCCCGTCTCCTACTCGATATTTGCGTGCCGGTTCTTCAGCTCGTTCTCGTCCACCATGGATACCTCCATCAGCTGGGAGATGCAGGCGTCTGCAAAGACCATGGACGCCGTTTCAAACAGGGTGCCCAGAGGTGCAAAGGATTTGTGTTCACCGGTCATCTGCCGCACCTCGAACTCAGCGGTCTCATCCCTGATTTCGTCCCGCTGGTTCTCGATGATCACCATGGCATCGGCAAGTTTTCCGATTCGTGATTCACGGTTCGAGGTGATCAGCGCAATCCTGCCTCCGATCTCTTCAGCGGTTTCAGCGATATCGGCGATGGTCTTGGTGCGGCCCGAACCCGAGAAGATGACCAGGAGGTCGTTCTGCCGCATAGCCGGGGTGATGGTCTCGCCCACCACAAATGCGGTGAAACCGATGTGCATGAGGCGCATTGCGAACGCTTTGGCCACGAGACCCGACCGTCCCGCTCCCATGACGTAAATCCTGTCGGCCGTAAGGATTTCCTGGATGAACGCGTCAATCTCTTCATCCCGGAGGTGGTTGGCGGTCGACCGGATCTTCGACGCCATCAGGCGCATCATATCCTGCACTCTCTGCTTGTGCAACATTTCCGATCAGGATGTTCCTGCATACTACATGAAATTTCGCAGGTGCCAAAAGATTCTGGTAATGATTTATGTGCGTCCGGACTCAAACTCTTCTCTGAAGAGAACCCGGGTATCTGAACCAGAATGCCGCAATCCCGGAACGTGATGATGATCCCATGAACAGTGAGCCGTACTTCACGGATGGCACGTTTACGCTGTACAGTGGAGACTGTCTCCGGATACTCAGTGAACTCCCCGATGAATCTGTCGACCTTATCTTCGCTGACCCGCCCTACAACCTCTCCAATGGGGGATTCACCTGCCATGCCGGGCGGCGGGCACCGGTTGACAAGGGAGCATGGGACGTAAGTTCCGGAATTGAAGAGGATTTCCGGTTTCACGAAAACTGGATCCGGGAATGCCGGAGGATCCTCAAAGAGAGCGGTTCGATCTGGATCAGCGGGACCTACCATTCCATCTACTCCTGCGGGTTTGCCCTCCAGAAGAGCGGATTCCATATCCTGAATGATATCTGCTGGTACAAACCCAACGCCCCCCCGAATCTCTCGATCCGTTACTTCACCGCCAGTCATGAGACCCTCATCTGGGCACGGAAGGAGCGGGGCTCCCGCCATACCTTCAACTACCAGCTCCTCAAGTCAGGGGACTGGCCGGGAGACGACCTGAAGAAAGCAGGCAGGCAGATGAGGACGGTGTGGAGTATTCCCTCACCACGGGGAATGGAGAAGAAGTACGGCAGCCACCCCACCCAGAAACCCTGTGCTCTGCTGAAACGGATCATCCTTGCCTGCTCCCGGGAAGGTGACCTCGTGCTCGACCCCTTCACCGGGAGTTCAACGACAGGGATTGCGGCCTGTGGGACCGGACGAAGGTTTATCGGCATCGACACGGAGCCGCAGTTCCTCGACCTCTCCCTTGCCCGGTACCGTGACCTTGTCCAATCCCGGACCGGAAGCGACGACGGGGAGGATGCCGGTTGCACCGATGACGGGGCGACCTGATATGCCCGGATCCACCCAGGACCGTTCTCTCCTGGCATCCGGGATCCTTGACCGGGAATATCCGTCCCTGGAACGCCTGTACCGGGACCTCCATTCCCATCCCGAACTCTCCGGCCAGGAACAGTGGACGTCCGGACGCCTCGCACAGGAACTTCAGGATGCCGGATTCTCGGTCACCCGTGGTATAGGGGGAACCGGGGTAGTCGCCCTTCTCCACAACGGGGAGGGGCCGGTGCTGATGATCCGTGCTGATATGGACGCCCTGCCGGTCAGGGAAGAGACGGGCCTTCCCTACCAGAGCCTTGTGCGGATGCGGGACAGCCGGGGCCGCGAAGTTGACGTGATGCATGCCTGCGGCCATGACCTCCACATGACCGCGCTTGTCGGGGCGGCCCGGGCACTCGCCGCCCTCAGCTCCTCATGGAAGGGTACCCTGATGCTGATCGGGCAGCCGTCCGAAGAGGCGGTCTCCGGGGCGGCCCGGATGATCGCGGACGGGCTCTATACCCGCTTTGCCCGGCCGGACGCTGCCATCGCCCTGCATGTGGCACCCGATCTCCCGAACGGGTGTATCGGATACCGGGACGGCCTGATCTCGGCAGGAGGGGAATCTCTCGATATGGTTGTCTACGGGCTCGGGGGCCATGCAGCCCATCCGGAGATGAGCCACGACCCGGTGGTGCTCGCAGCGCAGATCATCCTCACCCTCCAGACCATCGTTTCCAGGGAGATCGCAGCAACCGATATGGCCATCCTGACCATTGCTTCCGTGCACGGAGGATCCAAGCACAATGCCATCCCTGACCACGTCACCCTGCAGATCAATATCCGCTATTTCCGCGAAGCTGTCCGTGACCAGCTCCTCACCGCCATCCGGAGGGTAGCCGATGGGTGCGCCCGGTCCGCAGGGCTGCCCCCCAATCGCCTGCCGGCCATCAGCATCCTTCCGGAGTCTGTCCCGCCAATGGAGAACGACCCTGAGCTCACCGGACGGGTAGCGGAGGCATTTCTCCGGGCATATGGTCCGGACACGGTCAGGAGAATAGAACCGGTCACCGGGAGCGAGGACTTCGGCATGTTCGGGAAGGTGGATCCCCCGGTGCCGATCTGCTACTTCCGTATCGGGTGTGGTGATGGTTCCTGCGGGTTCCTGCACAGCAGCAAATTTGCTCCCGACCCGGCGATCATCATCGATGCATCCCACGCACTGGTGATCGCAGCGCTGGAGATCCTTTCCCCGGGCTACCCGCGGTCTCATCCCCGGGGAGTGTAGTGCCGGATCTCTCCGAACGGGACGAGCTCATTCCCTGAGAGCACGGAGACCGGCCCGTGCCCGCAGCAGATGAGGCAGGAGTCCCTGCCCCCCTGGCATGAACCGGGAGACTCCCGGGCCAGGTCAAGAAGCCTGCGCCGTTCCTGTTTTGCCACCTCGCTGTCCACATTCACCGAGGTGACAAGAATGACGGCGAGCGTGTTGTATGCCGCCCGGTCAGGGGTAAGGTACCCGAAGTTGATGATGGTATCTGCTGAAAAGAGGACTCCGATCTCCCTGCAGTACAGGTACACCTGGCCGTGGAGGTGCCCGCCGAGACCTTCAAGAACCTCGAAACGGTACCTGCCGATATCCACCGTCCCGATAACCGGGAATCCCGCCCGATCACCGAGGGGGTGCGTGCTGAAGGGAGCGACCTGCCCGGGCGGGTTGAACCGGGAGAAGAGATTGATCATGGTGGTGTAGATCTCCTCAAGGACCGAGGCCTCGCTCCGCGATCCATAGGCACGGTTTGCCGCCCTGATGATCTCCAGGGTCCCGGGATGGAGCCGAGCCGGGACATCGTATGCTCCGCCCGCACCACAGTGATCGGCATCGGCATGGGTGATGATCAGGTCCGAGATCCGGCGGTCCCATCCGGGGACGAGATCGTCAAGGAGCAGTGCGACATCCCTCGTGTAGATGCCATAGCCGGTATCGACCATCGAGATCCCGTCCGGGGCCTCCATGAGGAAGATGCTCCCGCCGCAGGGAGGCTGGATACAGTGCAGGGTGAGATCGGGGGCCACCGGTAGGGTCTGGATATCGGCAAAGAAACGGTCGCCGGTCGTACCAGTCAGCGTCCTTCCCGTGAGGAGGAAGCTCTCGAAGATCTTCTTCGGGTCCTCACCGAGGTTCATCAGTTCCTGGACGGCATGGTTGATGTCCCCGAGGAATGAAAAGAGGAACGGGTCTTCCGAATCCCCGATAATCTGCCTGATCTGCTGGGCCAGGCGGAGATAGAAAACGGTATCATCGAGCTTCTTCCCGGTGGTATCGTATTCCAGGATCTCGATCCGGTAGCGTGATTTCAGGGTATCAAGCAGCCGTTCTGCCGCGGCACTCTTCTCGACACTCAGGGTGATCGTCACCCGGTCCGGGTGCCGTCCCCGGTCATCAAAATCGATGTACGAGATGTTGGCCCGGGATGAGGTGGTATGGTCGAGGAAGGCACAGAGTGCACCGGGTTCGTGGGGAAGGTGGAGGGAGAACTTGAGAATATGCAGGGGCCGGAGGGTGTCCTGCAGGTATCCGAGTTCTGCAAGCCCCGCCTCGATCCGGGCATAGGATTCCTCCGGGCACGTGACCTCGAAAAAGACGGTGTGGGGATCGATCCTCTGGTCAAACTGGACGCGGTTGATGTTCCCCTGCTCACGGGTCACCACTGCCGCAGCAGTGTGAAGCGCACCGGGATCATTGGGCATTCTCGCAATAAATGAGTATTTCGCCATGGAGCCACCGCGAAGTACCAGAATACTCTGGTGTGGGAGAACATCTCTTTTGTCCTGATGAGGGAACCGGGCGGGGTGCTGAAAGAAAGAGGAAGGGGCTCTTCACCCGTGGTCGAGTTCTTCGTGCTCCATCAGGAGCGACCCGAAAATGATCTTTTCGAGTACCTGGGATATGTATTTTATTTTCTGCGCCTGCTCCATATCCATGGTCCGGTTGATATCAGAAAATACCTGGAGCCGAAGCAGGGCGAACCGGAGGCGATCGAGATCTTCCTCGGAGAACGTCATCGCCTTCCGGTAGATCGGCTCAATGGAGCCCGGGAAGAGCTGGATATCGTCAAGGACCGCCAGGATATCGTCATAGATTTCAAGAGGGTCTCTTCCCCCTTCCAGCACGTCCCGGTACTTCATTTACTCCTCAACTGCCTTCACGAGCTCTTCCATGACCGCATCCACGCTCTTCCAGGTGGGGCTGTCCTTGCTCCGGATGACGAACGGGCGGCCCTCATCGCCGGCCTTCCGCATTTCCGGGTCAAGAGGGATCGATCCCAGGAACGGGACCCCCAGCTGCTCGGCAATCTTTTTCCCGCCACCGCGGCCGAAGAGATCGATCTCCTCGTGACAGTGGGGGCAGACCAGGCCGCTCATGTTCTCGACGATACCGATCACCGGCAGGTCGAGCTTCTCCACGAACTTGGCCGCCTTGAGGGCATCCATGGTGGCAACGTCCTGCGGTGTAGTGACGATCACTGCACCCCGGACGTTGGGTGCCAGCTGGATGATGGAGAGGGCTTCGTCACCGGTTCCCGGCGGGAGATCTACCACGAGGAAGTCCAGCGGGCCCCAGTCCACTTCCGAGAGGAACTGGGAGATGGCGCTCATCTTCATCGGGCCCCGCCAGATGACCGGCGTGCTGATATCAGGGAGCAGGAATCCCATGGAGACCACGGCCAGGTTCCCGGTCACCCGTATCGGCTCGATCATGTTGCCGAGGGTGGTAAGGCGCTGGCTCTCAATCCCGAGCATCTTCGGGAGGTTGGGGCCATGGATATCGAGGTCCATCAGGCCGGTCCTGTAGCCATGTGCTGCAAGAGAGAATGCGAGGTTCACGGATACCGTGGACTTCCCCACACCCCCTTTACCGGAGAGGACGAGGATGACATGCTTCACATCGATCTCAGCTTTTTTAGGGAGTCCTGCCGGTTTGCTTTTTGCGGTGTCACAGGTCGCAGCGCTCGGGCAGCCTTCACACTGCTGGTCGCATTCTTCGGGCGTTGGTTTACCTTTGTCAGTCATAAAAAAGCCTCACTATCTGCCTGTCATTCCTTATAGGGGATATAAAAATAAAGATATATACTTACAGGCAAAGACAACCGCTCCTTCAGGATCCCTGCCGGTCTTCCCGGCCCCCTTCGGCATCGAGGACCTGGTTGCACAGTCGATCGGCTCTCGCTATCAGCGGGTGCTCCCTCGGAACGGACTGAAAGGTGACCTCCCGGAAGTGCCGGATGAGGGCCTGTGCCTCCTCATAGAGAGGCCGGAGACGGGGCGATGATACCCGGTAGGTGCCTGCCATCTGCCGGATCATCAGCTCGCTGTCCGAGAAAACCTCCAGACGCATTACCCCCAGTCGTGTCGCGGCGGAAAGCCCCGCAAGGAGACCGCGGTACTCGGCTTCATTGTTCGTGCCCCGGCCGATAGAGACTGCACGCTCCTCGACCACATCGCCACTGCTGGTCACGAGAATATACGCGCCCGCAGACGGGCCCGGGTTCCCCCGTGAAGCCCCGTCCGTATAGCAGGCAAGTGTGCTGATTTCCCGGCTCTCCATGCAATCTCGTAGTCTTTCGGGTGAGGGAATATGGTTCTTTCCTCCCATGACCGGAGCAATGGCTAAATAGCCGTCTGGAGACATCACTCCATGGATAAACTGGTCGTATCGCTCGATTTCCTGGTCTTTCCACCAACCCATACCTGTGACGGGGAGAACGCCTCCCCGCGATTACGGATTAAAGGCCTCTCGGCCGTATCTGTTGCGGTGATGGCCGTCAACCCGTTCCAGCCTTCCTGCTGCTCCTTCTGCCCCTGGCTGATCTGGAACCTCCCTCCCACCGGTGAGATTCCATCCGGGATTCCCAGGGCGGGAACCGTGACCGCTCCCGTCTCCGCGGTGCAGGGAAGAAATGACTTCGGGAATATCGGGTATGACGGTCCCTGTCCCCCGCAGGGATCGACCCACCGCTATGCCTTCAAGGTGTACGGTCTCGATACCCTGCTCGACCTTGCACCGGGCGCGACCAAAGCCGATCTGATCGTGGCGATGCATGGCCATGTCCTCCAGTTCGGCGATACCTCGGCACTCTATTCGCGGTAGAAGCGGGCAGAACGACTGCAGGGAATGAGAAGAGAAAAAGTATTGATAAGAGGATCAGTCGATATCGAGCTTTTTCTTTCCCAGTGCTTCAATGTAGGGCAGTTCCTTTCCGACCTCAAAGAGCTGGGCCTTGTCCGGGGGTATTTCCACCTCAAAATTGGTATAATCCTTCATGTCCATGAGGGTTGCCGTGGACCCGGCGACCGTGATGACCTGCCCGCTTTTCCGTTCGACGACCGGCACGTACGTCTTTGCTGAGACCGGCTGCACGATCGAGCGCTTTACCCCGTCAAAAAGTCCGACTGCATCGATCCTGGCTTTTGCAGCACCGTGCTTACCAGGCTTTGATATCGAGATCCCGAGAATTTTGCAGGGTTCGTCATCGATCACCACCCAGCGGCCTTCCTTGAGCTTCCCTACTTCTGTCTGCTCTTTCATGTATTCACACTCGTATGATCAGGTACTTAGTTTATCTTTATAGTATTAGATAAAATACACCTACTAGTCATCCGGAACCTTTCCATGGACTTCCTCACCTGCTGCAATGAACTGGCTGATG
>JAAEES010000051.1 GCA_013415575.1 Methanomicrobiales archaeon
TCGTGGCACTGGATAAGGGTATCGCGCACGAGATCGGTCACCGATTCCTTGGTGAGCTGGGTCCCGTCCAGGGTCTCCCCGAAGATTTCCTCGCCCGGTTTCGGTTTCCGGACATCCCTGCTCATTTTCACCGTTTTATTGATGACATAGGACATTCCGGTCTCGAGGCTCACGCCGGTCAGGATACATTTCGTGGTGGTATTGCCCATCTCCACCGATGCCACGATAAAATAGGGCTTCACTTTGTACTCGGGAATGTAGACCCCGGCCCCATGCGCCATGGAGGGAGGAGGGGGGCTTTCCACGATATGAGGGCGTGGTTTAAAAAAGCGATCAAAAAAGCGTGCGCACATATAATCGAATGTCAGGCGAGAGGTCCCTTATATCTTTCGATTTTCCCCCCTTATCTCCTTGCATTTCGGTCTTTTTCCTTCCATGAGCCGGGAAAGCGGGAAAAATTCTCCTGGCATAGGAATTTTTATTACCGGGCCTGCATTATAGGGAAGTGAGCTGTGCATGAAGTCGGTTTCATGGAGGATGCTCATCGGGATCATACTCGTAATCATCCTCCTCCTCGTCGTCATTGTGCTGGTTGCCGCAGCGCTCCTGCTCTCGACCGGTCATCCTCCTGAAGGGGAGATCTCGGGGGTGTACGGGCTGGTGTATACCTTAGAGTCCGCGCTGATCGGGATTCTCACCGGAGTTGGCGAGTGGATTGACTACATCGCAGGACAGATCCAGCGGTTGTCAGGAGTCCTCTAGGTATTTCAGGAATTGTGCCGGCGCTCCTTTTCTTCTGCCATCCTGATGATCGTCCCCGCAAGCCGTTCCACCGCCAGCCGGGCAGGTGAGTCAGGGGGGAGGGAACCGACCGGACTCCCCCTGATATCCGCTTCCTCGATTGCCGGATCTTCGGGAACCACCACCGAGGTCTCGAACGCCAAGGGGAGCTCGTTGCTCGTTGTTCCCTTCCAGCGGTTCAGCACGAGCAGGACAGGAGTGGCTTCGAGCCCGAGCGACCGGGCAAGGTTCCGGATGCGTATGGCGGTCCGGACGCCACGGGCCCCGGGGTCGCTCACGATCAGCAGGAGGTCGGGGATACCGATGGTCCCCCGGGCAATATGCTCCATACCGGCCTCGTTGTCGATAACTACGAACCGGTAGTCCCGTCCCAGGAGCTGCATACTCGTGGTAAGCAGATCGTTTGCAAAGCAGTAGCACCCGGTCCCCTCCGGTCTCCCCATTGCGATGAGGTCAAAGCCTCCCGATTCGACCAGTGATTTCCTGAACCGGAGGCTGATGTAGTCGGTACGGTTCATTCCCGGGGGTATCTGCTCGGTGAAAGCTTCTTCGCGCAGGGATCCGAGGGTTTCGCGGATCTCAACCCCGAGCGCTTCGTGGAGGTTGGCATTGGGGTCGGCATCGACCGCAAGCACTGGCACCTGCCTGGCGGCAATTAGGGACCGTACCAGCAGTGCGGCCACGGTGGTCTTTCCGGTTCCCCCCTTCCCGGAGACGGCGACAGAGAACGGTTTCATCCGGAATACTCCTCCCTGATCCGCAGGGAGAGGGTCCGTGCGGCCTGCATAATCCGAAAGGCAGTTTCCGCGTCTCCGGACTGAATGCCGCAGGTGGGGGTGATGATGGACTGGCGGTAGAAGAGTTCCGGGGAGCAGAAACCGGTTACCTGGTCCCCGATGCCGGTAAAGACCCTGTACAGCTGCTCATCCGTGGACTCCCTGAACAGATCGGGTTGCGATGGGACGATTCCCCAGGCAATGATCCCGCCCCCCTCAAGGTATCCCGCCAGGTCATCAGGGTAGAGGAGGAACTCCCGCGCGACAGTGTAGGCATCAAAGGAAATGAGGGAAGGGGAGAGGCTCATCACGAACTCCCAGTCGGTGTTGGAACAGCAGTGGATCCCGAGCCCTCCCTCTACCATGCCGGCGATGTCATGCCAGCCTGCGGCTACCGAGTCGCGGCTGACCGGGACCACTGACGATCCGAGGGATGCGAAGTAGGGTTCATTCAGGACTACCAGCGTACCAGTGACCCCCGAAAACCGGTTCATCGCCTGTTCGCACCACCGTGCCCGCAGCGCGATCATCTTTCCCAGCACATCGGCGAACTGATCATCATAGTAGATTGGGCGCCGGTTCTCATCGACCACCTGCATGCCGAAAGTCACCGGCCCGGTCACCTGGGCCTTCAGGAAGAGGGATCCGGAGAAATCCCGCCCGGCCATCTCGGAGAACCCCGAGTAGTACTCGGGGGAAAAAGCATAGGGGGCAGTATTCTGTTCCATGAAATCGAGGTAGATCTGTTCCATCTCCGCGGCCAGGTCCCGGGTGGAATCGATCCGGAGTTTTCCGTCACGCACCACGCCGCCCGGCAGACGGGAGGAATCATTAAACACAATGGTCTCCAGGAGGCCACGGTTGGGCAGGGTGGGGACGTACGGGATCTCCGGGAAGAGGGAGATGACCTCGTCACAGGCCTGCCGGGGATCGGTGTGGGGAAGGGCCCCGATACCGGTTGCACGGCTGTCAGGGGGTGGAAGGGGGGAACTCATGGTACACCCCTCCTCATCCGGCATTTCCCGAGCATCTCCTCCACCGTGGGGAAGAGGGAGAGATCGGTGTGCGGCAGGAAACAGCTCCCGGTATATTCATCCATGAACGATGGTTCGGCATTCAGCTCGATATAGGCGATTTTCCTGGCAATTTCATCGAGGAATTTTTTCTTCCGGCGGTTGAGGAGAACAAGGTTTGCTCCTTCGATGGCGCCGTTGCCGATGGGGGTGATTCGCTCGACCGGCACTTCGGGGATAAGGCCGATCACGATAGCATTCTCTTTGCTGATGTAGTTGCCGAACGCCCCGGAGAAATAGATATGTGCGATCTCATCCCGCGTGATCCCGGCCTGGTTCATCAGGGTCCGGCAGGCGGCAAGGATGGATGCCTTGCTCATAATGAGGGCTTTGACGTCGTTCTCGGTAATCACGATGTCCTTGCCGATACCGGTCTCTTCCTTCCAGGCAACCACAAACTCGGGGACCTGGCGGCCTGCCCTGATCCGCTCGTGATCGATTGCCGTGTTGATCCTTCCGGTCCGATCGATGATGCAGGCCCGGAGGAGCTCGGCAAGGAGGTCGATCAGGCCGGATCCGCAGAGTCCTTTGGGTTTTGTATGCCGGATGGTCCGGTAGGCGGGCGTGAGCGTCTCGAGATCGAGGGAGATCTGTTCGATGGCCCCGGCATTCGCCCGCATACCGAAGAGCACCTCGCCGCCCTCAAGGGCAGGGCCGGCAGCACCGGCACAGGCAAACATCCAGTCCCGGTTCCCGAGCACCACCTCAAAGTTAGTCCCGATGTCGATCAGGAGGGAGATCTCCTCGCTTTCTGCCATCCCCGATGCAAGGATATCGGCAATGATATCCCCACCGATGAAATCGCTCACCGCTGGAAAAATGAAGAGGCCCGAGTCCTCGCCCACTTCAAGGCCGGCCCGCCCGGCGGCAGCGGTGAGATAGCGCCGCACCACTGGTACATAAGGCTCCTCGATCATGTAGGCAGGGTCGATTCCCATCAGAATGTGGGTCATGATGGTGTTTCCGGCAACAACGACTTCGTAAATATGTTCCCGGTCCACCCCGGCTTTGTTGGCTGCCTCGGTAATCGCGGCATTGATGCTCTCTGCGGCCAGCGACTGGAGCTTTTTCAGCCCCCCTTTCCGGGCAAAGGTGACCCGGGAGAGGATATCCTCGCCACAGCTGATCTGGCGGTTGTAGTTCGAGGCGACGCCCATGATGCTCCCGTCAATGAGGTTCCTGATAAAGACCACCACCGTGGTGGTCCCGAGATCTACGGCAGCACCGTAGCAGGCCGGAGAGGTATCCCCTTTCTCGATATCGATGAGGCGGTACCCTCCCGGGACCAGCACCACGGTCGCCGTCACCTTCCACCCGCTCTCCCGCAGCACCCGGGGAATCCGGCGGATGACTTCGAGGGGGGCGTAGATATCGCCTTCTTTGGGCCCCCCTGCCTTCTCGATCCCCCACAGGAGGCGGGTGAGGTCGGGGGAGGGATCATCAAGACTCGGTGGGGAGAGGGTCAGGGCGTACTTCCAGACCGCCGGGTTGAGCTCGGTGGAAATCCCCATGACATCGATCAGGATCTTCTGCTCCTGGACGATGGATTCTTCAGGGATGAGCACCCGGACGTCCTCCAGGACCGAAGTCTGGCAGGCCAGGCATGCCCCGGCGTCCAGCTCTTCAGGCGAAAAGAACTTCCCGAACTTCTCGCAATCAAAGTCGTACCTGCCGCTCTTCACGTACACCGTGCATTTTCCACACTTCCCGAGGCCGCCGCAGACGACGTTCATGTGGATCCCTGCCTGCTGGGCGGCCTGGAGGAGGGTGCTCCCGCTCTTCACCTCCGTCTTCCTGAAACCCGGGAGGAACGTGACGGTCGGCATAGGGCTTCAGGGCCACTCCTTCTCGAGAAATTCAGCGATATCTGCTGCATCCCGCGGGCCGACGAGCACCTTCCACCCGGTTTCATCCTCGATCTTCCCGGAGAGCGGTGCAGCGTAGCCGGGGATGATGAGCTTCCGGTGATCGACCAGGTCAGGAACTCCGAACTCCTTCAGGGCATCCCTGACCAGGGTTTCCGAAAGTTTCCCTGCAGCTACGGACGTCAGCACTGAGAGACCTTCCGTATCGACGATCAGCATGAACGAGTCCACTCCTGAAGCCTCGAGGTATCCCTGGAGGGTGAAGTAGGTCAGGGAGAAGTTGACGGTAAGGAGAACCGGCGCGTCCGGTCCCGGGCTGCCGACCCGGTAGATGCCGGGAGTGATCTGGATGGGTTTCTGGGGATCGGTGTAAATGTTCTGCCGGAGGACCAGGAAGGCTTTCCGTGACTCATCGGAAATGGCATCGGTCACCAGGATCGATCCGAACTTGAGCACCCCGCAGATGAGGGCGGCGTCCGGGAGCCCGGATGGCCGGGTATCGATGAAGACCGGGTACCCGAGTGCCGGAGTCGTCCGGGTAATGGCATGCTGCCGGACGGCGACAGCAGAGTTCAGCGTCTCATGGAGGGAGGGGGAGGTCAGGTCAAGGACGAGGTGGCCTGCCCCCGCAGCTGTGCAGAGCCCGGAGAGATCGGCCAGTGCATCGAGGGTGGGTGCCCGTATGGCCAGGGGACAGCCGTACTTGACGGCAAGGGCACACATTTCCCGGTACTGGTCCCGGGTCGCGGCATGGATCAGCGGCCGGTAATTGCCGCAGACCGCGAGGCCGGCTTCCTGGACAGCGGGGTCTTCTGCCAGCAGGACTTCAGGGAGATCGGCGACTGCTTCGACTGCTTCGACTGCTGCAGCAAAGGCCGCGGGAGCACCGCTCTCGGAGCGTATAGCGATGCCATTCAGGCGCAGGTCCAGGCCAATCCGCACCAGGAGGTGGTCGCGGACATCCGCGACAATCGCCTGGATGGTATCAGCGTCCATGCGGTCCGAGACAGCAGTCATGATGCCCGGTTCGTGGAAGAACGTCTTCTCATGCCGGAACTGGACGATCTCCTCCCCTATGGCAAACGACCGCTCACCGACACCCACCTTGACCCGCTGGACCGGCGGGCGGGTGGAGGCTCCGAGGATTTCCCGTGCCTTCTCGTCCAGGTAGGGGCAGTCTTCGGGCTTCACCTTGCCGCTGGCGAGTTTCATGGCAAAGGTGAGGCAGGTCGGCTCCCCGCATTCCTTGCAGTTCTTCTTCGGGAGGAGCTTGTAGATATCGAGTGCTTTCAGCGCCATGCTATGCACCTCCTCCGCCGGACGGTGCCGGCCAGAAGGCATCGATCCCGGCTCTCAGCGGCAGGATTGTTGACGGGTGCCGGACGCAGACGATCGAGGCCCCCGCGATCGTTGCCGGGAGCATGGCATAGAGCTCCCAGGCAACCGAGATCTTCTCGATACCGGATGGATCCGCCTCCCTGACCTCTTTCACGGTGAGCGAATCGATGGCCGAGCTGATCATCGGCATGGCCAGGTCTTCATCCCCTTTGAGGGCCGCATATCTGATCCGTTCCATCACCGAGTAGGAATACTCGAATCCGTAGCCCAGGGCACCGGTGTAGGGGTCGATCACGATCCGGTCATGGGGGAGTCCGATTTCGCGGAGGAGGATGTTCAGCTGCTTGGCGAGGTTGATATCGATGGGTGACTGGGCGATGACCAGGTGGCCGTATGCCATGGCAGAAGCGGCAATGCTCCGGTATCTCGCGGCCTCGGCGGTCCCGATGAGGAGACGCTCCCCCTCACCGGCCTCGCCGATCCTCCGGAAGACCTCGCTGTCAAGCTCGGGATCATTGCTTCCTTCGATGATCAGGGGAAGTCCGGTTGCCTGGAGGACATTCTCGACGGTGGTCGTGACTGATGCGAAATCCGAAAACCCCCGCCTCCGCGTACTCGTCAGGAAGAGGCGGATGAGGTCAGGAGCATACTCCTGTCCTGCCCAGCGTGCCCACTCTGCGGGGTCGGATGCACGGTCCCCGAGAAACTTCGTCACCGGGGCCGGCCAGAGGGACGGGTCATCACAGAGCTCGAAGGCGATGAGGGGCCGGTGTCCGGTCGGGGGGGACCCGATGAAGGACAGGTCCCGTTCGCCGCCAATGGTCACCGTCGTTGACCGGGTACCGCCATCGGCTTTCAGAGCACCGATGGTGACGGTGCCCACTTCGCCGGTCCAGTCCGAGAGGGTGGAAAGGGTCATGGGTCCTCACAGAAGCGGCTTCATAGCCAGCGCCGGGTGCTGCACCCTGTCCAGGAACGCGGTGAGATCCTCGAGGGTTACCGCGATCTTCTCATCGGCAATCTTCTCGAACATCCCGGAGAGCCCCCTCTCGTCGAGCTTGTGCACCAGGCGTCCACGAAGCTCCTCCTTCAGCACGGACGGCAGCCAGACCAGCCGCTCGATACCTCCTTCTGCCTGGAGGAACCGGTCGCTCAGGATATAGCTCTTGGAGATGCCGGCAAACCCAGGGGTCTGGGCTCCGCCGCCGATGGTTCCGGCGAGGGTCGAGAAGCTCATTCCCGAGGGGGTGTCCCCCTTGTACTCACGATTGACCACCATGAACCCGTTCACCTCCGGGAGCATGACCGCGATGCACTCGAAGCACCCGCAGCAGGTCATGGGATATTCCATCACACTGTACAGGGAGCAGCGATCAACCTCTCCGTGGGAAGCTTTCTTCACGAACCGGTTCACCCCTTCGAACTCCCCCCGTTCGGCATCGATAACCTTCCCCTTCACCACCGGCTGGTTCGCGCCGGAAGGGGAGATCTCGTAGGCGATCCTGCCGTCAAGCCAGGTGATGGCCCCGCAGAGCGCCGGACGTTCAGGGGTGATGATGCAGACATGGTTCGGTGCGAAGGTCTGGCAGAGGGTGCAGGAATAG
>JAAEES010000209.1 GCA_013415575.1 Methanomicrobiales archaeon
GGATCTGGCGATCTGCGGGAGGTTTTTGACTCCCATCAGGATCACGATGGTTCCCCGTTGGCGGGCCAGGAGCTCCCAGTCAAGGGCCGGTTCCGGCTTGGTGGGGTCTTCGTGGCCGGTTATCACGGTGACCTGCGATGCAAACTGCCGGTGGGTCAGCGGTATTCCCACGCCGCCAGGAACGGCAAGGGCGCTCGTGATCCCCGGGACGAGCTCCACCGGGATTCCCTGAGCTCGCAGCACTTCGAGCTCCTCCCCTCCCCTGCCGAACATGAAGGGATCGCCCCCCTTCAGCCGGACCACCTGGTTTCCCTCCCTGGCCTTTGCAACCATCAGGGCTTCGATCTCTTCCTGCTCGAGGGTATGCTGTGATCCGTACTTCCCGCAGTCGATCTTTTCTGCCCGCTCCGGCAGGCCGGCGAGGATCTCTTCACCGGGCAGCTGGTCGTAGAGGATTACATCTGCAGAATCGATCACCTCACGGGCCCTGAGGGTGAGGAGCTGCTCCCCGCCCGGCCCGGCACCTACCAGATACACCTTACCGTTCATGGTCAATACCCAGTCTCTCGTATGCTTCCCTGATCAGCTCTCTCCCTTCCCTGCGGAGGGTTCTGCCGAATATCCGTGCCTCGGAAAGCGTTGTGACATCTTCTTCAATCCGTACCTGCCGGTCGCCGTCAAGGGAGAGGATCTCCCCGGTGAGGTGGCCGTTGGTGCAGTAGATCCCCTGGGGAGTGAAACACCCGCCGCCCACCTCCTCCATCACCGCCCGTTCAACCCCGGTATCAAACCGGGTCACCGGGTGATCGATCTCGGACAGGATAGCGGTCACTGCCGGATCGTCCCGGCATACCACGGCAATGGTCCCCTGGTTCGGTGACGGGACGAACAGCTCCGGAGCCAGCCTGGTCCCCGGGACCGAGAGGGACATCCGCTCGATCCCCGCTTCGGCAAGTACGATGGCATCATACTGGCCGTCGGTGAGTTTTCGCAGCCGGGTGTCCACGTTCCCCCGCAGCTGCTCAACGAATTTTCCCGGCAGGTTGCGGAGGATCTGCGCCCGCCTCCGGGTACTTGAAGTCCCGATGATCGTCACGGTATCGAGCGGGAGCGTATGGGCCAGGAAATCGGCAGGGGAGTCCCGTTCCAGGATGGCAACCGTGGATACCCCTTCAGGCCGGAGCGCCGGGATGTCCTTCATGCTGTGGACAGCGCAATCGATCCCGCCTGCGAGGATAGCGTCGTCCAGGGCACGCACAAAGACCCCCTGGCCGCCGATCTCGTGGAGCGGCACTCCGTTGACCGTGTCCCCTTTGGTGGTGATGACAGAGAGGTCAGTCTGGTATCCCCGCTCACCGAGCAGCTCCCTCACCCGCTCAGCCTGCACCAGGGCAAGCCTGCTCCCCCGTGTCCCGATCCTCAGGTGCATGCCCGGTATGCCGCCGCAATCCTCGCGATATCCTCGTCCTCGTGGACGGCCGAGAGGAAGTTGGTCTCAAACTGGGACGGGGGGAGGAACATGCCTTCTTTTCGCATCGCTGCCCAGAATGCTGCAAATTTCGCAGTATCGCATTCCTTCGCCTCCCGGTAGGAACGGGGTGGTTTGCTCCGGAAGAAGTACTTGAACATCGACCCGAGTCGTACAAAGGATCCCCCTGATTTGCCGGCCACCGCCTCACCGATCCGTGCTCCCGCAGCATCCATGACCTGGTAGATACCCCGGTGGGCGTGGAGCCACCGGACGGTGGCCATGCCTGCGGAGAGGGAGAGGGGGTTGCCGGAGAAGGTCCCTGCCTGGTACACCGGTCCGGACGGGGAGATGAGCTCCATGATCTCCCTCCTCCCCCCGAATGCCCCGATGGGAAGGCCGCCGCCGATGATCTTTCCGAGCGTGGTGAGGTCGGGCTTCACCCCGTACATC
>JAAEES010000052.1 GCA_013415575.1 Methanomicrobiales archaeon
CCGAAGAGGATGATGAATACGAAGAGGGCGAACAGGTCGGTCACCGGTCCGATAACGGCTGCCCCGTTCATGGCGCCCTGGAAGAGGTCGACCAGGTAGGTCAGGGGGGAGAGGAAGGCGACCGCCTGCGCCGCTCCCCCGAGGTCGGCGAGGGGAATGAAGATCCCGGAAATGAAGATGAGGGGAAGGCGGACCAGGGTGGAGAGCATCATGACCGTCGACGGGGTATCCGCGGCAGGGGATGCGAGCAGGGTCCCGAGCGTGGCAAAGGTGGCCGTGCCGAGAACGAATGCCGCACCCATGAGCATCAGGTTTCCCACCGGGAGGGAGAAGATGAGCACGCTCCCGGCCCAGATCACCAGGGAGATGCCGAACCCGAAGAGGGCTCCGGCAAGGATATCCCCAAGGATGATGCTTTCAACGGTGAGCGGGTAGGAGAGGAGCCGTTCATAGGTCCGATCCCGTTTCTCCCAGGGGGTGATGATCGGTCCGACCGAGGATGCGGTGAAGAAGAGGGTCATGGCCAGGAACCCGGGATAGAAGAGGGCCAGCTCGAGCCCCCGTCCCATGAAGAAGGCGATGAACAGGAAGAGCGGGAAGAGCAGGCCGAAGATGAACACCGGGGGCTTGGTGTAGTAGATCCGGATATTCTTTTCCGCAACCACGACGGCACCCCGAAAGAAGAGCGGGAGCTGCATCAGGATCCTCCGGTGATGGCGAGGAACGCTTCCTCAAGGCTTGGTCCCAGGGTGTTCAGGGAGGCGATCACCAGGCCCTCCCGGTCAGCAAAGGTGACCAGGAATTTTACCACCCTGTCAGGATCGTTGGTGAAGATCCGGAACTTATCCCCCTGGGGCTCAATCCGGAGGATGTGGGGATCCGTGAGGAGATCCGGATCGACATCCGTGGTGAACGAGACTTCCACGGACCGGGTGGTATCGAAGGTCTGTTTCAGGACCTCGGGCCGGTCCGTGGCAACGAGGACGCCCTGGTTGATGATGCCAATCCGGGTGCAGAGGGCATTAGCCTCCTCGATATTGTGGGTGGTGAGAAAGATAGTAGAGCCCCGGTCATGCATCCGCCGGATCATCTCGATCACCAGCCGCCGGCTCTGCACATCGAGCCCGCTGGTGGGCTCATCGAGGAAGAGCACCGCCGGTTCATGGATGACGGCGCACCCGATGCTGACCCGCTGTTTCATGCCCTTGGAAAATGTCCGGACTTTCTCATCGGCACGATCGGCAAGCCCCAGGTCGGCGAGCAGGGACCGTGCCCGGATGTTCCGATCAACGGTCGACAGCCCGTACAACTTACCGGCGAGGGACAGGTTCTGGAGTGCGGACAGATCGCTATAGACGGCACTGTTCTCGGGGATGATGCCCATGCAGCGCTTGGCAAGGAGGGGGTCAGTGATCATATCGATGCCGGCGATCCGGACCATTCCTTCATCCGGGGTGAGCACCCCGGTCATGAGGCGGATGGTGGTGGTCTTGCCGGCACCGTTCGGTCCGAGGAACCCAAAGATCTCCCCAGCGTCCACGGTAAGAGAGAGGTCGTCGACGGCAGCGATGGTCCCGAACCGCCGTGTCAGGTGATGCGCCTCGATTGCCGGCATAGAATCTTCACAAGTACGTGAGGGGAGCGGTCAGTTATTGGTTTGCTTTGGAAGAGATGCTCCCATAACCCCGAACGATGTCTCCCTTGGCAAGCCTCTCCTTCCACAAACTCACCTTCTCATGTTCTGTGCTCTGCCCAAAGCCCACCGATCCTGCAAAAGAGATAACCCGCATTCGGGTACAGGGTACCTGTACGATACCACGGGGTATTCTTCCATGGCAGCAGTCATCTCGGCATCAGGACTCTCCCGGCACTACGGCGAACTGAAAGCAGTCGACCAGGTCTCCCTCGAGGTGGAAGAGGGATCACTTTTCGGCCTGCTTGGCCCGAACGGGTCGGGAAAGACCACCATGATCCGGATGCTCACCGGGCAGGTGCGGCCCACCTCGGGTTCGGCACATGTGCTCGGCATCGATGTGGTCGCCAACTCCGTACAGGTACGGCAGCAGATCGGGATCATTCCTGAGCAGGAGACCCCGCCCAGTTTTCTCACCGCGGAAGAGTATCTCGCCTTCGTCGGGAGTATTCGGAAGATCCCCGCGGTACAGGAGAAGGCGGACTGGTGGTTCGACTTCCTCGAATTCAGCGACAAGCGGGATGTGCTCTGCAAGGACCTCTCCCGGGGAACCCGCCAGAAACTGATGTTTGCCCAGGCCTTCCTGCACCGCCCGGTCCTGGCCCTGATCGACGAGCCGCTCATCAACTTCGACCCGGTCATGCAGAAGACGGTCAAGGGGTACCTGAAGGAGTACGTCCGGGACGGGGGGACCATCTTCCTCTCCACCCATATCCTGGAGATCGCCGAGGAGATCTGCTCTGACGTAGCCATCATCCATAAGGGCCGGCTGGTGCATACCGGCCCGGTGGCCGGGATCCTCGGGCAGCAGCAGCACCTGGCAGACTTCTTCCTCGAAGCGGTGGGAAAGGGCAGCCATGCGTGAGCTCTTCTGGGCCATGATGAAGGAAGAGTGGCGGCTCCATGCCACGATGTTTGGCAGCATCAGCTTCGCCCTCTTCCCAGTGCTCATCGGGGCCATCACCTTCATGGGCTCCCTGATGCTCCCCCTCATCGGGGACATCATCCCCGGCCAGACCCTCTCCTTCCTCGTGCACGCCCAGTTCCTCCTGCTCGGGGTCATGGTCGGGGGATTCGGGCTGCTCGGCCAGGAGGTGATGAACCGGCGGTTCGGGCAGGCAAGCCTGCTCGCCTACTCCTCCCGGACCCTCCCCCTCTCCGACCGCACCATCTTTGCCGTGTTCGTGGTAAAAGACACCGTCTACTACGTCATCCTCTGGGTCCTGCCCGTCATCGCCGGGATTACCCTGGCGGCTCCCTGGTCCGGCCTCTCCCTCCCCTTCATCGGCACCCTTGCCCTGACACTCACCCTCTCATTTCTCACCGGGCTTGCCGCCGTCTTCCTCCTCTCCACGCTCTATGCCCGGTCGATGCTGCTGCTGGCCGGTGTTCTGGCCGGAGGAGTCCTCCTCTCCACCCTGCTGCTTGCCGCAACCACCTTCGACCCGGTGCTCTTTTTCCCGCCGTATGCCCTTTCCCGCTCTTTCACGCTTCCCCTGCTGCTGTATTCCCTTACCGTGATCGCCGTCCCCTTCGCCCTCGCCATCCTGTTCATGACCACCGAATTTCCCGGCCGGGAGAAGCATATCCCTGACCGGTTCAGCCCCCTGGCCGGACGCCTGCGCAGGCTCCATTCCGGGCCGATGGTGGCAAAGGACCTCCTCGACCTCCGGAGGAGCGGGGGGCTGATCGGGCAGACCCTGTTCTCGTTCGCCCTCCCGCTGGCCCTCATCTGGGTCACCCTGGTGGTGCTCGCCCGGGTGCTCCCTGATGCCCGGCTCCTCATCACCTTCGCCGGGGTTGCCGGGATCATCGGGGCCACCATCTACACCTGGGTCACCGAGTTTGACGCCATTGCGTCCTACACCTTCCTCCCGCTGGGCACCCGGGACCTCATCCGGAGCAAGGTTACCACCTTCCTGCTCCTGCAACCCCTGACCCTGCTGGCGGTGCTGGCCGGGGCCATTGCTTCAGGCGAGTACGGGAGCCTCCTCCCGGCAGTGGTCCTCGCGCTCTCGGTCTCGGTCTACGCCGCATCGGTCATGGTCTGGCTGACCGGTCTCTGGCCGGCGGTAATGGTCTATGACGTGCGGGTGCTCGCTGCATCGATGATCCTCATCGGCCCGGTCCTGCTCGGCCTGATCGGGCTGGCATCGATCAGTGTCCTGTATGCCTTCGGAAGCGCCCTGCTCCTGGTACCGGCATACCTCCTTCTGCGATGGTCATACCGTCGCTGGGAGACCTGGGAGAAAGCGTTCTACTAGTCAGGGACGGCGAAGGAAGGGGAGGATGGACCAGGGCAGGGATGTTCCGCTCCTGCTTCATCCTGTGTCGGCACCTGTCGGATGCCGTCCAGCCCTTCTCAGGCCCTTCCCCGTTCTGCCGCAGTGGAGACGATTGCCTGGTACTCTTCCGGAGAGAGCACCTGCGGGGTGTAGGCTATTCCCTGCTGGCCCATGACCTGCACGAATGCACGGAGATGGTTGCGGGAGCCCTTTGCCAGGTTTTCGTAGACCTGGAGTATGTCCTGCCGGTCGGTGCGGGTCATGGCCTCCTGCAGGTCAGCGAGATCGACCTCTTCGATAAGGGCACCGACCCGGAGCGCCTCTTCCGGTGAGGCAGATCCCCGGGCAACCAGGTCGTCGTAGAGGGACTGCAGGGTTGCATTGGAGAAGACACCCTGGGTATCCTGCATGCTGCTCTCGAGCTGGTAGCGGTCAACGAGAACGGTCATGCTGTCCATGTGGGTCTGCTCGGCACCCCCGATGTTTTCAAATGCCGGGATCTGCCACTTCTCGTACAGGGCGGCATAGACATCCCGGGCCAGTTTCTCCTCTTCCTGCATGAAGAGAATGTCCTGCTCTTCGGTGGGGGTGAGGGTACCTGCCGGGGCACTGCCAAGTTCCCGTGCGAGATTTTCACTGTCAATGGGGGTGAGATAGCCGCTGATGTCGGGACCGGCAGGTTCCGGGACCGATGTGCACCCGGCAAGGAAGATGACGATGATGAGGGTAAGGATGAGGGCGTGAGTGTTCATGAGGGAGAATTGCCGGCACTCATGAAGAGTTTTTTCATACGGCGGACTCTTCACCATTCCGGCCTCTCCGGACCTGACCAGCCAGGCACGGGAAGCCGGGATCGGTTAACCGATCAGAACCGCTCTGCCACAGGGATACAGGAGTTCCTGCCAACGGCTCCCGGGATGAGACCAACCTATATGTGGAGTGAGTGAGCAGGAGTTTCCATATACAGGAGGAGTTTGAGATGGCAGACGCTCACGATAAAGACAAGGTGATCTTTGCGGCCACCATGGCCGCGACGTTTGAGCCCGAATCGATGACCAACGACAAACTGGAGGCGGCCACCAAAGGACACGGGGCGCTGGTCATCCCGGTGTTCGCCGCGGCAAACTCGCTTGCCGAGGATATCTTCTGCCCCATCGGCGGCCCGGAGATGGCGCTGATGAACCGGATGACCATGGTCGATGCCGCCGCCCCGGAGCTCCCGCTCGACATGGTGATCGACAAAGCAGTCAAGGCCTCGATGCGGGCAGGGGCCTCCCCGGAGAACGCAGCCCTGATCGTTGCCGCCCTCGCCTACTTCTCGGGATCCTGTGCCCGCTCAGGGGTGCCACTCGGCAACCGGAAGCTCGGGGCCATTGCCCGTATGCATGCCGGCGCCCCGAGGACGAGTGCCATTGCGCTCGTAACCGGCAAGTTCACCCACCGGATCCCGGCCTTCCCGGCCTACCTCGCGGTATACGAAGCCCTGATGGCAAAGAAGCTCACCACAGTTGACGGGGCAATCCTCCCGCCGTTCATTGCCGGCGGGGCAATCTACGGACACTCGGCGCTTGGCGAGGACTACAATATCCCGGAACTGGCCTACAACGCCGCAAAGGTAGGGACCGGGGCCATGATGCAGAGTATGGAAGGGGCCGGTATCACCGCGTACGCCCTCTGGCCGGCCCTGATCGGGGCCGCGGTGGCCATGGAGATCGTCCACCCTGATGCCCTCCTCGGAGAAAAGTTCGGGAAGTTCGGGCAGGTTGACTCTGCCCTGCTCGCCGGCCAGGGTGCCCGTGATGCGGCGAAGCTCCCGGAGAAACTGCACATCCGCGGAACCCACGAAGAGTACGACACGGCCAAGGTGATCGGCGATTTCGGCCTGATCCTGAAGGACATCGGTGGCCCCTCGGTCATCGGCTCGATGGCGCTCTCGGAGATCTTTGCTGGTTTTGAGGAATCGCCCATGATCGGGGCGGGCTTCTCCGGCGGCCCGGTCAACCCGCCGCTCGGCCACCTGGAAGGTGACTGCGTCCCGGCAATGCGACTGCTTCTGATGAACGGCGGCGACGTATTCGCTGTGGCCGAAGCCATCCGCGACTACAAGATGAACTCGTTCATCGACCCCGAAGTGGCGCTCTGTGCCCTGAACACCATCTCCCGAAAGGCGGAGCAGGTGACGCGGGGTTCGATCACCAAGGCCTGCATCCTGGCGAGCGAGGGCGTCCGGGACCGGGCTATCTACCGGCGGGCAGCGCATACCTACGACCTGATGAAGGCGGGAAAGACGGTAGCCGAAGCCACCCGCACCCTCGATGAGGAACGGAAAGCGTTCGTGGAAGAGCGGGGATCGGCCATCCTCTCAGGATTCACCGGGAGAAAGATCAGCCTGAAGTTCACGGAGATCAAGCCCCACGGCAGGCGGACCGACAAGTTCACCGCCCGGTACTGGGGCTTTGATGCCAACGCCTCGTACGATGTGACCATCGATGGGAAGACGTACCATGTAGAGAACCTCTCCGGAAAGGAGGTTCCGGCCTTCGCCCTCGAAGGAAAGAACCGGGATAATCCTGACTGGGGCACAGTCCTCTTTGCCGGGGCGGTCCTGACCCAGGAGCTCATGTACATCGGGCACACCATCATCAACATCACCGTTCCGGCCGCAGTTGCGGCACTGCTCGGGGTCGATCCCAAGAAAGCGGCTAAAGATGCCGAGGACGGCGCCTACCTGACACGGGCCATTCCCGGCGCCGGGGAGAAGGCCCGCGAGGTGGCACAGCTGGCAAACAGCGTATACGAGAAGATTACCACCCCCTTCCCATGAACGGGGAGGGGATCTCGTTTTTCGGATCCTCTGCCGGCATTCTTCACTTCGAGCACATAACCGGGGCATTCAGGAACGTTTCGGAAAAACCTGTGGCAACCAGGATCGGTGGGAACAACAGTGCCCTTCTCCGGACAATGAGGGCCTGTACCCGGGAGAACGAAAGGAAATGGGTAATATCCCGGGATGACCTACTACAGCTATAACGACGGGAAATTATGACCGAAAAAGAAGAATATTGTACCCCTGCCGATTCGGGGAGCCCAGTCATCCGGTTTATATCCGGTTCGAGTAAATGGCTGTTCCTCCTCGCCGTGCTCGGGACAGCGCTGATCGCGATCTTCCTCTTTGTCCTGGGGTTCATCGTCACCCTTTTCACCATGATAGGCGCGGTGGTCTCTCCGCAAGCAGATCTCCATACCCTGAAGCTCCTCATGTCGGTGTTCATCGAGGTCATCGATGTGTTCCTGGTGGCAACGGTCTTCTATATTATCGCGCTCGGCCTCTACGAGCTCTTCATCGCCAAGGCACCGCTCCCCGGCTGGCTGAAGATCTGCGATCTCGATGAC
>JAAEES010000210.1 GCA_013415575.1 Methanomicrobiales archaeon
ATCTTGCATATGCAGGTCCACTGGATCCCTGGTGAGCAGTTCCTCGCAAATTCTTATGTCTACGGTCCGGTTCTTGTGGATGCCGGGGTGATCCCGATGGCAGTGGACCGGTTCAGGACAGAGATCGAAACAATTGTGCTTACCCACTGCCACTACGACCATATCGCTCATCTTGCGGAGATCGCCCACATGTGCAGTGCAAAGGTCACTATCCATCAGGATGACGCGCCGGGCCTAAATGACGCGCGAATGAACCTCTCCCACAACTTCGGTGCTCGCCTGCTGCCAATGGCGCCGGTACTACCTCTCCGGGAGGGGCAGCTGGTCGGGCCTCTCCAGGTCATCCACACGCCGGGCCACACTCCGGGAAGCATCTGTCTCTATGATCCGGAAGAGCGGATCCTCTTTTCCGGGGACACTGTCTTCACCGGTGGGGGCTTCGGGAGGACTGATTTTCCTGGTGGAAGCATGGAACAACTCGAAAGATCACTTGCGAAACTCTCCATGCTCGAAGTCAGCGGGCTCTACCCGGGGCACGGCGAGCCGCTTGACTCGGGTGGAGACCGGCATATCCGACTTGCACACAACATGGCTGCATCATGGCTCTAAAAGGGGGCATATATTGTCTCCTCCTGCATAACTCCCCCTGCAGCCTGAGAGTCGGAAGTCTCGGGACGATCGTATTTTCCGAAGGCTGGCATATCTATGTGGGCTCCGCGCTGGGCCCGGGTGGTTTTTCCCGGGTGGAGAGGCATCGTTTGCTTGCTGCCAGAAAAGACAGGCTTCCGCGTTGGCATATCGATGCGCTACTGCTCTCCCCCTCTTTCACCCTTGCCGGCGCATGCTGCGGAGCCACCACCCGGCCGCTCGAGTGCGATCTGGCCAAGGCGATTGGCGGGGTTTCCGTGCCCGGATTCGGGTGCAGCGACTGCCGCTGCGGCTCTCACCTCTTCTACCGCCCGGAATACCCGGAACTTGAAATCATTAATGCGTTCCAATCTCTGGGCCTTTTTTGCCACGAGCAAAAATATGAAATAATTGCGCGCAAACGATAACATATGAAGGTGCTGGGCCTCTCCGGGAGTAATCGAAAGGATGGCAATACGGCTTTTTTAGTGAAAAAAATTCTAGATCACGTCGATGAGGAGGAATGTTCGGAGATTCAGACCGAATTCATCACGCTATCAGGAAAAGTGATCAAACCCTGCACCGGTTGTGAGAAATGCAAGGAGAAGAAGTGGTGCGTCATCGAGGACGACGACTGGGGAACCATCGCCCAGAAAATCGTGGAATGTGACGTGCTGATCCTCGGATCCCCCACCTATTATTACGACGTCTGCGGGCACCTGAAAAATTTCATGGACCGAACGTACTCCCTGTATCATGATCGGAAACTTGCCGGGCGGAACGCAGTGGTGGTGAGCGTCTGTGCAGACCGCGGATCCGAACGTACACTTGAAACGCTCGAAGGGTTTGTCAATACCCACGAATTTTCTTACCTCGGGTTTGTGGACGGGAGAGGGTACCTTCCCGGAGACATCCTCAAGGACAAACGTGCGATGAAGAAGACCAAGGAGGTTGCCATGACCATTATCAAGCTCCTCAGGAAAAATTCTGAGTTTATTAGATCAAAATAGCGTTCCTATTTTATGATCCTGTACAGGGTATCCCGCTGAAGGAGGGGGCGCCCGATATCTTCGGCCAACCTTCGCATCTCCGCAGGATCAAGGTAATCGGTATTGGTTGCCCCAGCCCCTTTTGAGATTCGCTCCTCAAACATGGTTCCCCCGAGATCATTGCCCCCCGCAACCAGGAGGAGCTGCGCGAGCTTGGTTCCAAGCTTCACCCATGATACCTGGATATTGGCAATATTGTCCAGGTACAGGCGTGATACTGCGATCATGAGCAG
>JAAEES010000211.1 GCA_013415575.1 Methanomicrobiales archaeon
CATGATGAGCGGGATCGTGGTCATCCTCGAATAGTCAATGACCGACTGGAAGAAGCCGGTTTGATAGACACTCTGCATCAGTACAAACAGTGAGGCAAAGAAGATCAGGGTGCGCCAGTCAACCTTTTTCAGGATCTCCTTCCGTCTCGGGCTGAAGATCAGCACGGGAGCCGCGGCGGCAAGCGCAATGACCATGAGGGGAAAAGAAACCGGCACAAAAAATCCCGCAAGAATCCGGACACCGATGAGACTCAGGATGATGCCAAGCGACAGCTTCGAGAGCCGGGCAAGTGACGGGTCTCCTGCAGGTTCCGGCTCGGGGGGAAGAAGGCATTCTTTCATGGGAGGATAGAAGAAACGAACGACTGCCCATGCAATGAGGAGGTTGATTGCAGTCGGAACGGCAAGGTTGATGAGGAAGGGGGTGAAGGCATCACCGAGATCAGCGTAGTTTGCAATGAGGAGGTTTTGCGGATTTCCAATCGGGGTGGCAACACTCCCGATGGTGATGGCAAAGCAGAGCGCGAGCAGCGCTCCTTTGGGGTTGTAGCCCATCCGGGCAGCATACCATATGACGAGCGGGGTCCCGATAATTGCAATGGTATCGTTCATGAGGATTGCAGAAAAGAGTCCCATGGAAATAATCAGGAGAAGGATGAAGTGATCCGGTGTTGCAGCCCGTGAGAAGAGCCGGAAGGATACTGCACGCAGATATCCGCTCTCGGTTACTGCCCCACCCACCACGAACATCCCGAACAAGAAGAGCATCACGTCGGGATTGACAGAACGGAGAGCATCGGCGGGGGAGATTTGACCGAGGAGCAGGACTGCTGCCGCTCCCGCAAGCATAATCTGCCATATCCGGAATCGGAAGCCGCCTACCTGCCGGATGGCAATCAGCAGGAACACCAGGGCAAGGACGATCAGCGGAAGGATCATAGCTGCCATCCCCCCGGAAGCCTCACCCTTCCCGTGGTACGTGCCAGGTAAGGAGGACGCCGTCGTCCATCTGCTCCATCCCGGAGAGCGAGAGCCGGACAAAGGTGTCCTCATCGATGAAACCCCGGCCGTCTGCCAGGGTCGGGGCATCGCTGCCGCCAATGATCATGTTCCCGACGAAGCAGGTGAGCTCATCCACCAGCCCGGCCGAAAAGAGCCCGGCAATGAGGGTCCCCCCACCCTCCACCATCAGCCTCCTGATTCCCCGCTCATGCAGGAGGGAGAGGAGGAGCGGAAGGTCAACCCGAGCACCCGAGCACCGCCTTCTTTTTCGGATCGGCCCGTTCTGAACAAGCAATGATCCGTTCGCCCTCCCCCTTGTGCAGAATGGATGCATCAGGGGGCGTCCGGGCCGTGCTGTCCACCACGATCCGTGCCGGGTGCCTGGGCATCCCCCGTGCGATTCGCATCGCCTGGAGATCCGGGGATTTGACCGTGAGAGAGGGATCGTCGGCAAGGACCGTCCCGATGCCCACCATCACCGCATCACTCTCTGCCTTGATCCGGTCAACCCGGGCGAAATCGGCAGGCCCGGATATCCTGACCTGCCGCCGTTCCCGGGTGGAGAGCTTGCCATCGGCACTCATGGCGACATTGACGTGGACAACGGGGCGCATGATCTCTAGATTGCACTCCTGCGCTCTTCAAGATTGCCGGACTCTTGCCGAAGCCGGCCGGAATCACGGAATACCGGACTCTACAGAAAGGGGCTTTCGGAATCGGTCCCGGAGTGTCCGGGAGCTGATCGCGTCAACCGGATCATACCTTCCGCGAAACAGTATGCCGGAACAAATCCTCTTTTAAATGACAAAAAGTCAAAAATGAACCTTTTAAATTAATATTCGAACATTATATATAATATTATTTTATAATTAATCCCCAGACAGGCGATAGGTATGACTATTCATTCAGCACAATTTAAAAAACTCGCGAAGAATTTTGATGGCGAGATAACCCCCGAATTCTGGAAGGACTGGCGGTGGCAGATCCGGCATACCATCCGTGACCTCCCGACCGTCGAACACCTGCTCGGCATCTCGTTTGAAGAGGAGGAGCGCGAAGCGATGGAACAGACCATCGAAAAATTTCCCATGGCGGTAACCCCTTACTACCTCTCCCTTATCCGGACCGATGATTACCGGCACGACCCCATCTTCCTGCAGTCCATCCCCCAGCCCCCGGAGCTGATCATTGAAGCCCACGACCGTTCCGATCCTCTCAGCGAGGAACTGGACAGCCCGGCCCCGTGTATTACCCACCGCTACCCGGACCGGGTGCTCTTTCTCATCAGCAACACCTGTTCCATGTACTGCCGCCACTGCACCCGCAAGCGGAAGGTCGGTGATTTTGATTCCATCCCTCGGGAAGAAGAGATTCTTCAGGGGATTGAGTACATCCGCAACCATCCCGCGATCCGGGACGTTCTCCTCTCGGGAGGTGACCCATTCATGCTCCCCGATGACTTCCTTGACTGGATCCTCGGGGAACTCCGGTCCATTCCCACCGTGGAGGTTATCCGCATCGGGACCAGGGTGCCGGTCGTCCTCCCTTACCGGGTAACCGAAGAACTCACTACGATGCTCAGGAAGCACCATCCCCTCTGGATAAATATGCAGTTCAATCACCCGCGGGAACTGACCAGTGCCTCCGTCCAGGCACTGGACCGTCTTGCCGATGCCGGGATCCCGCTCGGGAACCAGTCGGTCCTCCTCGCCGGTGTCAACGATTGCCCCCGGGTCATGAAAAGCCTGGTCCAGCGGCTGGTGAGGCACCGTGTCCGGCCGTACTACCTCTACCAGTGCGATCTCTCGGAAGGCCTCAGCCACTTCCGTACTCCGGTCGCCAAGGGGATCGAGATCATGGAGAACCTGATCGGCCACACCAGCGGGTTTGCAGTTCCCACGTACGTGATCGATGCACCGGGAGGCGGTGGAAAGATCCCGGTCATGCCCAACTATATCGTATCCTGGTCGGTG
>JAAEES010000002.1 GCA_013415575.1 Methanomicrobiales archaeon
CCAGCCCCACTCCGGTACCTTCGTAGGCCGGGATTGTATGAAGCTGCTGGAATGGTTTGAAAATCGCGTCACCGTACTTCATATCGAACCCGATTCCGTTGTCCTTCACGAAATACACCGTCTTTCCTTCTCTGGATAATGCGCCTATCTCGATTTTTGACGGATCATAATTACGGGTGAATTTCAGGGCATTTTCAAGGATATTGTAATACACCTGGTGGAGCAACTGGGGATCGGCATAACAGGGAGGAAGATCGCCGATCTCGAACCGGACATCACGTCCTTTCAATTCCTCCCGGAGTTCTACCAATACTGTTTCAACGATCTGCGCCGGTCCGATCACCTCCTTGTTGAGTTCCTTTCGCCCCACCCGTGAGAAGTTCAGGAGGTCATCGATCAGTTTTCCCATCTGCTGAGTATTTTGACGTATCTTTGATATAAGGCGGAATTCTGATTTCGTGAAAGTATCACCAGCTTCGGTCAGCAGGAGACTCGAATAGCCGTCAATTGCCCGCAGGGGGGCCCGGAGGTCGTGGGAGACACTGTAGGTAAATGACTCCATCTCCCGGTTAGCACTCTGCAGGGCGAGCGTCCGTTCATTGACCCGTTGTTCGAGCTCCTCGTTGAACTTTTTCAGGTCCTTCTCCAGTTGTTTCCGGTCGGTGATATCACTCATAACCCCGACGATATACTTCTCACCGCTGCCTCCGGTATACAGGGCCTTCTTGGTCACCATGGTATGGTGTTTGTTCTGGGCATCCGTGAAGGTCTCTTCGTTGATATTCTCTACGCCGGTCTCGAACACCAGCTCATCCTTCTGCCAGAATACGTCGGCCTCCTCTTTGGGAAAGAAATCATAATCCGATTTGCCGATGAGCTCGTCCCGCGAGTACCCCAGGAACCGGCAGTAGGCATTGTTGAGCAGGATCCACCGGTGATTCCTGTCCTTGACGAAGACCGGGTCAGCAATGGTGTTGATGATGGTATCCAAGCTGTTCCGGGCGTTGCTGAGTTCCTCTTCAGCATGACGACGATGCCGGAGCTCATTCTCGAGTTCTCTTGTCTTCTTCGTCACCTGGTAGCGCATCGCCCTGGACCATGAGAAGGCGACGAGGACAATCAGGGCAACAGGGGTAAAGAGATAGAGAAAGAGAGAGGATTCTCCAAGCCCTTCCTGGTTCAGCGGGGTGAACCACCGTGTTTCCAGGACGTCCAGATCCCCTGATTCACGGAGTTCACGAAGACCCTCATCGAGAACAGGAAGATATGCTGCTCCCGCCTCGTTAATCTTGAACGTGTAAAAGCCTGATTCCGGGTAGCCTTCAACAACAGTTACACCGCTGATTCCGACATATTTCCGGAGATACGAAGCCTGCGCATCTTCGATGAATGCGAAATCCCCCCGTCCCATCTTCAGGAGGAGAAAGGCTTCGGCAGGGTTTGTTGCACCCGCAATCCGGTATTCTTCAGGAACGAGGAGATCCGGACCGGGAGATCCGGTGTGGGGAACGATGACGACATCCCCGGTCTGCAGGTTCCGTGAACGCCCCCAGTCGTCACGCGAATAGAGGGAGTAGCGGACCGGCAGGACAGGTTCTGACAGCATGAGGCGCCCCGTCTGAATACCGCGGGTGAAGACCGGAAAGATGAGTGATCTTTCCTCCCTTTCACTAAGGATCGCACCAGCCTCCTGCTCTGTAAGAATTGTGATGGTGAGCCCGGTTTCCCGGGCGAGGTGCTGGATAAGTTCACAGGAATACCCTGCAGGCTGCCCTTCGTGATTGAGGTACTCATAGGGCGGCAGGTTCTCATGCATAATAAAAAAGATGCCGGTCTCCGGTTCTGCAGAAACCGGAACTCCCACGATGAGGAGGAGGGCGAGGAGGACGGTTCCGTACCGGATGATCTTATGAGCCGCCTTTCGTATCTGTGGATCAGAATGTGATCTGGCCATGCCCCCTCTGGCCGTTGTGATTACCTCGACCTGTCCCCGAATAAAGGTATCGAATTTACGCCGGAGGGACAGGTCTGTTCCGCCAGTAGCATCGCTATATGCCATATGATAACAAATAGCAAGCTATTTCCGATGCCAGTCGATAGTAAATTCAAGGAGGATTATCAGATCTCTATCGAAATGAAGAGAGAGCTGGGGCTGATCTTTTTTACAGGTGTTCAAGCACATGAATACACAAAAGATCCTGTACCAGGTACTTATGACCCTGGTCTTCGGAGGACTCGCCTACATTACCCGGGCCCTCGATCTCGTCACTCCGCTCGGTGATGTTTTCGTCCTCGACCTGCGGGATTTTTTTGTCGCCATTGGTGCTGCAATCGGCGGGCCGATCCCGGGGTTCGTCATCGGCGTACTGGCAGGCCTTCCGGCAAAGATACCGGCAATCGATATTGCGGCGTTTTCCATTGCCGGTCTGACTGTCGGGTGGTTCTCAACCTATTTCTATAAGAAACGGATCAATGTCGCATACTCCGCCGTTTTCATGCTGGTCGGCTATGGTATTGCTCTGATCATGATCCACTACTATAACCTCTGGCAGTTCTCGACCGGGCTGATTGCCCGGGCACTCATCTGCACCCCGGTCAATATCTTTATACTGCACAACCTCCTCTTGGTGTATCCAAGGGTTCTTGCTATTGCCCGGTACAACGGAGAGCCGGGGAACAAGAAGGAATAATTCCCCTGGGAAAATGAGGTAATCCGGCGATTTCCAGCAGGGCACTTCACTCATTTCTTCACAGCAGGGATTTTTTTCCTGCCTTTATTTTCCTGCCTTCATAAAAGACTGGTAATCACCATGGTCCACTGGTCTGGCGGACTGAACCTGATACCCGGAAAGCAGATAAGAACATCCTTCCGGAAGACCCTATCCATGGTCTGTATCTGAGAGATGGATCCCTTGTTCTGGTTCGTGGCTGCTCCGGCAGGGCTTTTTAGAAAGAATGTGTACCTGTAGGTGATGTCCGATGAGAACGAGCTGCAGCGTGGGGCACCACCCTGCTATGCCCTCTCCGACCTGATGGTGCTCATGGCCGAGAAGATGGAGGAGACCGCACGCGCGCTCGATGCAGAACAGGCGGTCAGATTCCTCGATGAGATGCTTGCCGCCCGAAGAGTATATGTCGCAGGTGCAGGCCGATCCGGCCTTGTCTCACGGACGTTTGCCATGCGCCTGATGCACATCGGATTTGAATCGTATGTCATCGGAGAGACGATAACCCCGGCATTCTCAGCCGGAGATACCCTGGTCGCCTTCTCGGGGTCCGGTGAGACCAACTCGATCTTTGATATCTGCGAGACAGCAAAGGAACTGGGGGGCAGGCTCTGTCTGATCACCTCCTCGCCGGATTCCCGTATCTACAGGATCGCGGATTGTATCGTCATGCTCACCGGGCAGGAATCACAGGGCGGCGAGATGACGAGCCAGTATGAGGTCCGCCAGATTACCGGTCAGTACCGGTCAGTATCCGCATCATTCGCCCCCTTCGGGACGCTCTTTGAGACAGCCGCCCTGATTTTTGCCGATGCGGTCATATCGGCGCTCATCGAGACACGGCACTGTAGTCTTGACGAGGTCCGGGGACGCCTCTCAAATGTCCAGTAGGAGAGAATTCAAGCCCGCACACTCTTCTTTTAAAGACTCACGACCATCCATACCCTCATGTAGGTATATGAGAAAGACCCTCTCATGGATGACGTGATCCCCCTCAAATCCGATAACGAGGCACGATCTCTGTTGAAACAGTACCTCAAGAGCATGGATGTCGAGATCGTACAGGAGATGGATAAAGACGGAAACTGGGGCTTCTGGGTTCGGTTCGGCAATTACCCGATCCTGATTGATCACCGCAAGGAAACACACTTCTGCATTGTTGCCTTCCAGATCACCCTCAAGGACGAGCGTGCAATCAAACACCTGAATGAATTCTACGACAAGAACGATGCCCAGTTCGTGTATGAGCTGACCCGGGCATTCACCTCCCCCCTTACCGCCTACTCACGGATCATCGAAGGTGGAAGGGTAATTGGGTTTACCGTTTCGAAGTATATCTATCCGCACCATGACGAGTTCAACATGCGAACTCTCGATATCGCCCTTCAGAGCGTCGTGAGTACTGGAGCTGTCGGAGTCTCATTCCTGAAATGGATGGCACGGGTCATAGATGTCCAGTATGAGCGGGGAACTGAACCGGGGGACACCGATCCGACCAGGCTCTTTGTGTAGTTGTTCTTTCCGGGACTGGACTGCCGGTAGGTAATCTTATACTGTATTGTCCCGGTTACGGCCCGATATTCGGCAGGCCTATTTCTCCGTACCGGCTCCCGTCGGGTTTTCCGGGTCCGGAACTCACCATGACTGAGCTGCTCATCCCTGTATCAGGAACATGCTGAGCCGGAAGGAACAGGAATCCATACGGGTAATCTTAAATTCCCTGTCGCGCTGTCCATATATGTATATGATACCGGACTCCTTTCCCGTTGATCTCATCTCCTGGGACCGTGCTACATCGCTATCAAGAAGCCTGGCTGCGATGATCAGGGCATCCCGCTTCCAGCCTGATATCGTCATCGCAATCGGGAGAGGAGGGTATGTCCCCGCACGGATCGTCTGCGATCGTCTCCTCATGAACGATCTCACCAGCATCAAGATCGAGCACTGGGGAACTGCTGCCCATAAACTCGATCAGGCACGGGTACGATTCCCCCTTTCAGTGAACGTGGAGGGAAAAGACATCCTGGTGATCGATGATATCACCGATACCGGTGAAACCCTGATGGCAGCCCGTGAATACCTTGCTCTGACCAAACCGGGAGAGATCCGCACGGGGGTTCTCCAGCACAAGACCAGCTCGGCGTATCAGCCGGATTACTATGCCGAGCTGATTTCTGACTGGAAGTGGATCGTCTACCCCTGGGCACTCCATGAGGACATGATAGGATTTCTGGAAAAAGTTATAAGCACCCGGCCGGCATCTGTGGGCGACCTGACGGAAGCTCTCCGGCTACGGTTCATGATGAGTCCGGATATGGATGAGGTTGTCCTCGCCCTGAACGACATGGTCTCCCTTCACACGGCTGCCCGGCGAGGGGACCTGTACTACGCCTTGGGAAGAACGAAACATCTCTGACCAGAATAGCCACGGGCCCCCTCCACCTATTTGGCCATTCCCCGAGGAAGAATAGGTGTCTTTTCACCTTGATATCCAGCGGTTTTACTGCAGCAGTGGCGATAGTGGCGGAAACCGTAAACGGGAGGGGGAATAGTTAATGCCTGTCCGGCCAGAATCTGGAATGAAACCTGCCATGATCACCGATGGAGAACGCGAACGGCTCCTTCGTGCATTCCTCACCAGTCCAGCTATTGGGCGAAGGAGGGCAGGACCGGAAGCACTCGGCCGATACCATTGTGCACTGACGCATCGCTCCTATACGCGGGAGACCGGGGTGACCTCCGGTGACAATGAACGCCTGGAATTTCTCGGGGACAGGGTTCTGAACCTGATCGTGGCGGAGTTCCTGTTCCGGAATTACCCGGGGCAGGAAGGTGACCTGACCGCACGGATGGAATGGACAGAGAACCGGAACCTTGCCCGGGCTGTCGCTGCGGCGAATATCGGCTTTGAGGACCTCATCCTGGTCGGAAGCCGGCAGGAGAAGACACCACGCATCATTGCCGGTGCTTTTGAAGCATTTGTGGCTGCTCTCTACCTCGATCTCGGTCTGGCACGGACAAAGACCATTATCGGGCGGTTGATGTCAGATGAGATCAGGAACTTCAGGACTGACCGGAATTATAAAAAGATCCTCCAGGAGTATCTCCAGAAACGAGACCACCCTCTCCCGGAATACCACCTCGAAGAGAGAACGGGCGCTCATCATCACCCCCGTTTCAGCTACGTGGTCATGATTGACGGAGCGGTCATTGGGAGGGGAAAGGGACGATCAAAAGCCGAAGCTACCCAGAACGCTGCCCGGGAAGCCCTGCAGGTGCTGCAAGGATCCCGTCCCGCCTGAGAGATATCCTTATGAGCTCCCGCAGGCATCATCAGGTGAGGTTTCTGTGTTCCGAAAAATTCTGGTGGCAGTTGACGGATCACCCATAACGGGAAAAGTACTCGCCGCAGCAGCTGATCTGGCGAGGCACTACGATGCTGAACTCCACTGCATCTATGTCATCGAGACTGGATGGTCTGATGGTGATACTACCCGGGAACTGGTCATCCGGGAGCTAGAGGATGAATCCGAAGACATGCTCGCAGGTTTTGAGAAGGAGCTTACCAGAATGGGGGCCCGTGCCGTCCTGCACCTGAAACGCGGCCATCCGGGTGAGACAATTCTCGCGGCCGTCAATGAGACCAGTTCCGATCTGGTCGTGATCGGTTCGGTGGGCAAGAGCCAGATTTCCCGCATGCTCTCAGGGAGTGTCAGCACGTTTGTGGTCACCCATAGCCCGGCTGCTACTCTCGTGATAAAACCCTGAACCCTCAGTGAAGGGTCATCTGCTCCGCTCACCACTTTTCACCGGCGTAATAGTATCTGTGAGCATTTCTGGAACGTACGGCCATCTCTTTCGCCACGATTCCCCCTTTTTCCGATCCATTACTACCTTAGGTCAATCACCAATATAAGGGAAGAATCGGGGGTATGTTGTGCCGAGCCATTCTTCAGTCCCAATCCATTTCCTCCTGATACCGGAGATTTCCCCGCTTTCCCGGGTTTGGACAAGGCGGGATCCGAAGCGGGAACATCATTATGGTATCTACGGGTGATGATCGCGCATGAATGTGCTCTATATCTATGCGCATCCTGAGCCCCGTTCGTTCAACAGCGCACTCAGGGATATTGCGATGGTCACCCTCGCCAGATCCGGCCACCAGGTTAAAGTATCAAACCTGTACGTGATGAAATTCAAGGCTGTGCTGGATCCCCAGGATTTCCGTATCCGGGCAGATCCCGATCACTTCAACCCGGCAACAGAACAGATCCATGGCGTGAGAACAGGGAGCCTGGCACCGGATATCAGGGAAGAAATTGAGAAAATCTCCTGGGCCGACCTCTTGATCTTCCAGTTCCCGATCTGGTGGTCCTACATGCCGGCAATCCTGAAGGGATGGATTGACCGGGTCTTCGTGCAGGGTTTTGTTGTCAATCTGGAAGAGAGCCGAGTCTATGATTGCGGGCTCCTGCGTGGTAAAAGAGCCCTGATTGTGGCGACCTGTGGATCAACCGAAGAAATGTATTCCAAGGGAGGAGTACACGGGGATCTTAGAGAGCACCTGTCCATTATCACCCATACCATCTTTGAATTTACGGGAATGGAGGCGCTCTCCCCGTTCATCATATATAATGTTCCTGCACTGACCCGCGAAGAAGGCGGACACCAGCTCGAGCGATATCGCAGCTTCCTCGAAATGTTTTAAAAAAAAAAGGGGGGGGGGCGCTCTCCCCTTCAGGGACTTGCAGGGGGCGGCACCAGCCGGGCTGTGTTTGCCTCCCTGCTGATCAGGCAGAAGATACCCCCAATGAGCATGATGAGATCCAGGGGAGGCAGAACACAGGAAATAACTGCAAAGATACCCGCACGGGAGAAATCATCCCTGCCCGCATAGTACAGGGCAGCAATTCCCATTGCCGTTCCTGCAAGCTTGAGCGTGAGGAGGGCAATGATGATCCATTGCGGAAGACTCATCATGATCCCAAAACCGGTTACCTGACCGACGCTCCAGACGATCCCGGCAATAAATCCAAGCAAGATTATCACCAGAATACTTAAAATAACCGCAACCAGGATGAGTATCTTCCCTATCTTCGCCTCGGATGAGAGTCCTTCGATATTCAACATACAAGTACATTCCCGGCAGGCTCTCCATTAAGGTATCGGGTTCCCGAACCCTGCCATGCCCGTCCACCAGCCCGAAAGATCAAGGTACGGGAGAGGGAGGCGCTTCCTCTGCGGGGATACTGAAGATGCTCATCTGCCGAAAAGCAAGTAACCGGATTTTGAAAATAAATCTTGACCTGCTCTCCAGGGCTTCCCGCAGAATGCCGGAATCACTGATTACTGCGGGGGTCCGGTTTTCCTGATGAGGTAGTATGATGCAGAGAGAGCGATGATCACTGCCCCGAGGGCAATCATGGAACTGCTGTTGAGCACCTCCCCTCCCTCAGCGAAAGGATCGAGGAGGATGATCTTCCGGGCAACAGCGATGATCGCTACGAGAATGATGATCTCAACATGAATCTCATTCTTGAGGAGGTATACCTTGATGGTCTCCAGAAGTTCAATTCCGATGAGAATGAGCAGGAAATAGCCAAAGACCTGAAGGATTTCATGGTTTGCGAGCCGGTACGAGAGATCGGTAACGAGTGCATCGTAGAGAATTACCAGGAGTTCGACGACTCCGAGAAAGATGACACCTGCCAGCAGGATCATCAGGATGTAGTACACACCCCGCTCAAATTTATTTATATACTCGAGCATCTCGCATCCTCCTGACCATGATATGTTCCTGTACCTGTTGGGATTCACGACATTTATCCGTAGTGCTGGATTGTGCACCAGGTCGTGACCATGAATGTATAAATAATAGGGAGAATTCGTTTTAATCATGCGTATATTCAGCACTGGTATCGGTTTCATATTCATCCTGCTCGCCCTGAATGGTTTTGTTACCGGACAGGCCATCATCGGGGGAGATATCGGGTATTTCGCGGTTGAATCGAGTCCCGGTGAAGCACAGGTCATCTTTGACGGCGTGTACTATGGAAACACGCCGCTGACTATCCCGGTGTATTCGACCGCCACCCCGCGGCATACCATCACCGTCTCGAAATCGGGATACTTTCCCTGGACCCGGACTTATGCCTCGAATCCTGGCGCAGGAGAGACTATACGTATCGTCGCCATTCTCGAGCAGAGCTCTGAATTCGGCACCCTTACCGTCACATCTTCACCACCCGGGGCGCTGATCACCATTGACGGCGGCAAGGGACAGCAGGCACCGTGGATCTACACCGATATCAGGGCGGGCAGTCATATCGTCCGGGCCTTTCTCTCGGGATATCAGCCCTTCCTGACCATCGTCAGTGTTCCGCCGGGCGGAACGATAACGGTTGATGCCACCCTCGCCCCCCTCTCCGAAATCGGGGTGCTCCAGGTGAAGAGCTCCCCGGGGGGTGCTGATGTCTATGTCGATGGGTTCTACAGCGGAGCCACTGCTGCAACCATCGGAAACCTTGCTGCCGGCCCTCATATTGTCCAGCTCAGGCTTGCTGGGTACCGGGAGTGGATAACGACGATTGATATCCGGGCAAACGCTGTCGCCTTTGTGGATGCAGCCCTCGAACCCGCCACCACCGATCCTACCGGTAATATTGTGGTCTCTTCCGATCCACCAGGTGCTTCGGTATACCTCAACAACGACTTCCAGGGAAGGACGCAGGCGGATAATCCCCTCGATCTTACCGGGATACCCCCGGGATCCTACACTCTCGAGCTCCAGCTTGCGAATTACCGCGATTTTGAAACTAGTGTTGAAGTTCGTGCCGGGAAAACTGAAGTGGTGAACGCAGCCCTCATTCCCGCAACGAGTCCCTCCGGGACCGGAATACTCCAGATCAGCTCAAATCCCCAGGGGGCAAACATCTTTCTCGACAATGTCTGCAGGGGGGTCACACCCCTGACCATCACTTCTGTCGAGACCGGAGCCCATAGCCTGCTCCTCCGTCTGCCGGGCTACAATGATTACACCTCTTCGGTCACCATCTCCCCGGGTCAGTCACTCCAGGTACAGGCTGCCCTATCCCCGGTTCCGACCCAGGCCGGATGTGGCGCACTCCTCCTGCTCGGGGCGTTCCTGGGTGCCCTCCTGCTCTCAAAAAGACTGCGCTGACAGCCCCCCCTCATACCTTTTTTCTTATGCACCGTTGAGGAAGAGATCTATTCCCCCTGATGAAAGGGCGGATGCGAAGAGCTCTTCCGGATCCGGTGAGGGAGGAGGAACATAGGCACTCTGCCGGAATACCTTTCTGATCCTGCATTCTACATCCCTCCTTCGGGTCCTGACCAGGAGGCGCTGTTCCCGTTCGGGAACAGCACAGGTATGCATCGATGTATGGCAGGCCGGGCACAGGAGGAGAATATGCATGACCGGATCATCGTGCCGGTCCCGATCATTCGTACCAGGGATACAATGGATTTCCAGAAGGAGGGGGAAGATCCTGTTACCACAGCATTCACACTGCTGGTCTGTTGTCATTTTGAGCATCCCGGCCCGTTGTGCCGATATTGATCGTTCGAACCGCGAGCATCCCGGTGCATTCATGACATCCAGCGGATGGGGGGTGCACTGAAAAAAATCTTTTGAACGGCAGTCAGCCTGCCAGCAACACCGGTATTGTCCGGAACTCCCGGGAATGTTCCATTCTCACCGGTTTTTCCGGAGAGGAAAGGCAGCAGAAAGGAGGAGGCGATCCTCCCCCGGGCCAAAATAACCCGGGAAGATGCCGGTCTCGTGAAATCCCCATGCCCGGTAGAGGGAGCGGGCAGGGTGGTTTTCGGGATCGACGGTCAGCAGAACCCTCTGTACCGGGGCCTCGCTGAATGCTGAGAAGAGGGATGAGAGCAAGGCTGTTCCGACAGAACGTCGACGAAAGCGGTCTGCCACCCGCAACCGGAGAACCCACCCTTCTTCAGGCGCCGTCAGGGGAACTGCCCCGACAACGTACCCGGCCACGGTCCTGCCACACACCGCAACAAGAAACATCGGACCAAAGAGGACCGCAGCCTGCCGGACAAAAACAGCGGCGCTGTAGGGTGAACCTTTTTCGCCCTGCTCAAGGTTGCAGACTGCCAAAAAATCATCAGGTGAGAATTGCCTGATAACGATGTCCGGATCCATCGCTCTTTTCAGGTATGTTCTCCGGGTACCCACCGGGACCCCTCATTCGTGTATTCCTTCTTCCAGATGGGTACCGTTTCCTTGATCCGGTCAATGATATACTCACACGCACGGAAGGCATCCCTGCGATGGGGTGCTCCGACCACGATCAGCACGATGTGATCCCCTACCGAAAGTGTACCGATGCGGTGGATGATATCCACGGACTGTATGGCATACCGGGATAGTGCCTCGTCTCTGATAGCCTCGAGTTCCTGGAGTGCCGCTTCCCGGAATGTCTCGAGCTCAATCGCGGTGATGCCGTCATCACGGACGATCCCGGTAAAGGTCACGATGCCGCCGACCTGGCGGTCACGGGCAGCATTGATGTATACTCCGGGATCAAAATCCTCCTGGGTTATGGTGATCATGCTTCTCTCCTTTCAGCCACCCGCAACGGGCGGGTAGATAGCCACTTCGTCTCCCTCATAAAGGATGATGCTGTCCAGGGAACTCCGGGGTACCCGTTTCCGGTTAACCATGAAGATAACGTGCTCCCGGATCGCTCCCTGATCATCGAACAGCATCCCCCTGCTCTCATCAGACCGTGAAGCGAGCGCTGCAAAGAGTACCGGAAGCCCTGATCTTTGAGGGAGATCGAGTACCGTCACTTCTCCGACCACTTCACGGAACTGTGCAAACGCCCTTACGGTGATTTTCATGACTCGCCTCCCCCCCTGCCCGTATCCTGTGTGCCGTTCCCACAGGCTGTGCACTCCGGATCCGGTTCGAGATCCAGAAAAGTAACAGAAGAATCCCTCCCGTCCCAAATCAGAAGACGATTTTTCATTAGTGTGCCCCTGCCGGTCAGGAACTTGATCGCCTCATGCGCCTGCATCAGGCCGATAATTCCTGCTGTAGTCCCGATAATGGGGAATTCTGATCCGCCTGGCGGATTGGGAAAGATACATTGCAAACACGCCGTCTCGCCGGGAATCACAGTTGTGAGGTGGCCGTCATAACCGGAAACCGCCCCATGGATGCAGGGGATGCCATGTACAAGGGCTGCCAGGTTCAGGGCATACCGGGCAGGAAAATTGTCGAGTGCATCGATGATAAGGGTGGCCTGCCTGGTCAGGGCCTTCGCATTCTGACCGGTGACAACCTCACACACATCATCGATGACCATATCAGGGTTCACTGCCTGGAGTTTGTCCCGGGCTGATACCGTCTTGTTCCGTCCGATATCCTGCTCCCAGTGAAGGATCTGCCGGTTCAGGTTGGTCATCTCCACCTGGTCGGAATCAATAATGGTCAGGCGGCCCAAACCGGCGACAGCGAGATAGAGTGCCGCAGGGCAGCCGAGTCCTCCGGCTCCTGCAAGAACCACGTGTGCCGCTTTGAGCCGTTCCTGGCCCTCCTCGCCAATGAACGCGATCTGGCGGGAATACCTCTCAATTTCCCTTTCGGTGAGCATGCTTTCCGGGCAGGAACCTCCCCTGGCTCCTGCACACTATTATGAGGCGTTTCACCATAATGTATTTCCTGCAGAGTCCCTGGCCGGCAGCGATCTATCTGCCGGAATGGGGAACAACCGGGTGATATCCCTGGTATCAGAGAAAGAGAATGCCCTGAGGAAAGCCCTTTCCGGGAAGAATCGCTTCATCATTGCGTATTCCGGCGGTGTGGATAGTGCGCTCCTCGCCGCGATAGCACAGGAGGTGCTGGGGGAACGTGCCCGCCTCATCCTTCTCGATTCCCCTCTCCTCCCCCGGAGGCAACTCCTTGAGGCGCGGGAACGGGCATCGGCACTCGGCATCCCTCTCACCATCGTCCCATTCCCGATCCTTGACGATCCCGGATTCAGGCAGAACCGCAGAGACCGGTGCTACCGATGTAAAAAACTGGCCTGTAGGATTCTCAGGGATGCTGCCAGGGATTTTGGCACCGACACCGTAGCAGATGGCGTACAGACGAGCGATCTCGATGAATTCCGGCCGGGCCTCCGTGCCTGCGAGGAGGAGGGAGTCATCCATCCATACGTCGAATGTGGTATCTCAAAAAAAGACATCCGCGAAATTGCCCGTTCACGCGGCCTCCCGTTCTGGAACAGCCCTTCATCAGCCTGTCTCGCATCACGAATCCCTTACGGCGAAGAGATAACGCCCGGGAAGGTCCGGACCATCGAAACGGGTGAGGATCTCATCCATTCCTTCGGTCTCACCCAGGTCAGGCTCCGGTCGCATGGTGATCTGGCCCGGATCGAAGTTCTTCCGGATGAGTTTTCCCGGGTGCTTCGGAACAGGGAAGAGATCGCAGCCGGACTCAGGAGCGCCGGTTACCGGTACATTACCCTGGATATTGAGGGGTTCCGGAGTGGAAGCCTGGATTGAAGGTGGGGAGGATCCATGATACCCGTGCCTGATGTCGCTGCTGCTGTCTGCATGGGAGTGCTGGCCGGGTTTCTCGCGGCACTGGCAGGTGTCGGCGGAGGGTTCCTCTATGTTCCGATACTCGTGCTGGTCTTCGGCCTTGACCCCCAGGATGCCGTTGGCACCAGCCTCACCGTAATCATCTTCACCACCCTTGCTGCTTCAGTATCCTATCTGCGTCAGAAAAGAGTCTTTTTCCGGAGCGCTGCTTGCCTGATCGTCCCGAGCGTCGTGTTTGCCATCGCCGGAGCCTACCTCACGGCTTTCATATCCGGGGTAATCGTTGCGCTGCTCTTCTCCCTGGTTGTCGGCCTGCTGGCGGTCAAACTTTTATTTCAGGAATTTCCACTGGTGGGGGCGATTGAGAGGGGGCCTTTCTGTGAAGAAACCTGTTGCGACCGCTTCTCCTGTATCGCGAAAAACAGGCTTTACTACCTGCACTACGCTGTATGGGGCTCGCTTGCCGGCCTGGCCAGCGGGCTGACCGGAATAGGGGGAGGAGTGTTCAATGTGCCGACACTGGTTACCGCAGGAATACCCGTGCACTTTGCCGTCGCTACCTCCACCATTGTGGTTCTCGCGACGTCAGGTGCGGGGGCCGGCATCCATGCCACGCTCGGCCATATTCAGCCTGCATATGCTCTCAGCCTTTCGACAGGTGCAGTGATAGGGGCGTATGCAGGTGCGCAGACAGCCCCGAAAGCACCTGAGCAGCTGCTCAGGAAGGGTATCGGGATTCTCCTGGCCGTCGTGGCTCTCACCATGCTTATCACCACTCTTCTCGGTATGTAATCGGACCGGGTTCCTGGGGCGATTTACTTCCCGGGCTGGAGCAGGGATCCAGGAGTTTCTCCCCGGGGGAGGGATCGCAGGTAATGGGCGGCAATTGCAATAGCGATGATCGCACCGATGATATTTGAGACGGTATCAAGAATTGAATCGATGACGCCGTTGTTGTAGGACGACTGGACGAGGACATCGATATAGTACTCGCACACCTCCCAGCTCAGACCGAACAGAATGACCAGGACGAACGTCCAGAGCAGGATCCGGGAGGGACGCACCCTGATCTCCCAGTAATCAAGCACCAGGAAGAACGAGAAGATGAGGAGCCCGAGAGCCAGAGCTGAAACACCATGTGCCAGCTTGTCATAGTAGGGCATGAACTTCCAGTACCAGCGGTTGATTCCCCCGGCGATATGGAGAAAAAGGGCGAGTCCAATTGTGCTCTTGGTTCCGAACGGGAGGATAATGGAGATCTTTTTTTCCACGAGAACCGGGACAAGGAGGAGTGCCATCGATATGAGCACGACATAGAACCTGGTGGTGTCTTCAATGAGAACCGCCTGGACGGCGAACCCGAGAAATATGACTTCAAAGGCGAGGAGAACGGCATATTCGAGTTGTTGTCGGTTCATGCTCTGGTACTCCATCATTATTTACACTCCTTGGTAATATCTCTGCTCATCGTTCCGGGACGAGAAGACCTGATAAGCGCAGTCCAACCAGAAATTAACCATTCCGGACCGGCCAGGTACGTGGTGGGGGAACGTCCTGTCTTCCACATCGTTTTTCTATGGGCGGGACCATGATCCCGTAGAAGCGGACGGAGGATCGATGTCAGCAGTGCCTGTTATCCCGAGGAGTACCTGCAGACTCTTCGGAGCTATCAAAGCGCTCGGGACCATGAAAAACACTGTAATACTTGTACACGGGCCGAAGGGCTGCGTCTACCACATCGTCTACATCCTTGGCATGCGGGGTGACAACCCTCCCCGGATCTACTCGACCTGCCTCGATGAACAGGATGTCATTTTCGGGGCAGAACGAAAACTTATCGCGGCCATTGAAGAACTGGACCGCACGCTCTCCCCTGATCTGATCGCCGTCCTCTCCTGCTGTGCGTCCGGTATCATCGGGGAGGATGTGGCACTGGCTGTCCGTTCGGCAACGGTATCGGCCCGGGCGCTGGCCATTGATTCCGGAGGTTTTGAAGGTGATCACTCCGGAGGTTATTCCGACACCCTCGCCACGATAGCCGCCACGTTCGCCGGTACAAGCGGAACAGTTGATCCCAGTTTGGTCAACCTTCTCGGTGTGCTCAGGTCGGGACCGGATCTTACCGAGATGAAACGACTGATCTCATCGGTCGGGGTGAAGACGGGACTGGTTCTTACTGCGGGTGCCGGACTTCAGGATCTCAAACGCGCAGGAGATGCTGCCCTGAACCTTGTTCTCTGTGAGACCTCTGGGCTCAGGGCTGCAGAAGTACTCGAAGCACGATTCGGAACACCATACAGGATCATCGATCTGCCGGTTGGGAGACGGGCAACCGACCGGTTCCTGTCTGTCATGCTGCAGGAGCTCGGGCGGGAGTACAACCAGCCTCAACCAGTACCGGAACCTCCTCGTATTCTCAATAATGTGCGTATCGCCCTGTTTTCAGGCCCTGCCCGCGCCATTGCCTTTTCGACGTTCCTTTCCTGGCTGAACTGTCCGCCCCGCCTGATCATTCTCGATGTGCTGCCGCCGTCTCCGGAACGCATCTACCAGGCAGCAGGCCCGGACAGTGAAGTCCTCATCATGCCCGACTGCCAGGAAATCGAAGACCATCTCGACCGGGCCGGGATCAACCTCATTCTCGGAGGTCTGCTCGAGCGCCCGTTTGCATCAGCGCGAAACATTCCCTCGATCGATGTAATGCACGGGAGTCAGGCTACATTCGGGTACAGCGGTGAAGAGAACCTGATACAGCGCATCAGGGCGGCGGTAACCCGATTAGCAGAGGATTGATAGAGGTTTCCCCGGAAAATGGTGAAATAGGGGAGATTCCCGGACAAAGAGAGCCGGATCGCGTATATCAGCACCAGTCTGGGCAGGGGAGAAAGTTCACTATACGCTTCATCGACATAAAACTGCCCGCCGGAACATCCGCCTGCTAAATTATGGATGTATCAGATGATATCAAGCGCGACCAGTTCCTCTATCTCCTCTTCATCTTCATCATCCTGCGACCGATTTGACAGTTTTTTCTGTTTCTTCCCGCTCTGCGAAGAAAGAACTTCCCTGATGCGGTCAATGAGACCCATGGAGGGTCGTATCTTCTCCCGGTCATAAATACCTGTCAGGCAGCCATAGCATCAGCCGGCACCATTACCGGAGGGGAGGGGGAGAATCGGAGAAATCGTCTATTTTCGTCTGGCTCCGGTCACCGCTCTGGAGGCCCGAGAGTTTCAGCCCGATCAACCGGACGAGACGGCCATCGTAGAGTTCAGAGAACAACTGCCAGGCTACTGCCCGGATGGTCAGGAAATCCTCCCGGGGTTTTTCAATCGTCCGGGCTTTTGTCCGGGTATCGAACCCCTGGTACCGGATCTTGACGGTGACTGTTTTGAACATCATGCGCTCATTGGAGAGGTATCCTGCAAGCTCCTGCGCCATGCCGTCAAGGGTCCTTTGGAGGGCCGGGATATCCCGGGTATCCTGCTCATACGTCATCTCGCGAGAGAGGGACCTGCTGGTCTCCCGGATCCGGATACTGGTCCGATCGATTCCCCGGGCCAGGTCCCGCATAACGACGGCAGACCGTCCGAACTTTGCAATGAGCCCCTGGATGTCGGCGAAAGCCAGCTGGCCGATGGTGAAGATCCCCATCTCATGGAGCGCCCGGGCAGACTTCTTTCCGATCCCCGGAATTTTCTCCACCGGGAGGGGGGCAAGGAACGAAGCAGCACCTTCGGGTGTCACCACCAGGAGACCATCAGGTTTGGAGTGATCGGAGGCGATCTTGGCGAGGGTTCTCCCGGCAGCTATTCCGATCGAGCAGGCAAGACGTTCCTGCTCCCTGATCTCGTTCTTGATCTCCTGTGCTTTTTCCTGTGCAGCCTCGAAGGAATGCAGGTGGCTCATGTCAAGATAGGCTTCATCAATACTGACCTGTTCGAAGACCGGAGAATATTGCCGGAGAATCCGCATCACCGATTGCGAGGCCTGCTCATAGAGCTCGAAGTGGGGGCAGATGAACACTGCATCGGGACAACGCTGGTATGCGTGGGAAATAGGCATCGCCGAATGGATACCGAACTTCCGTGCCTCGTATGAACAGGTGCTTACCACCCCCCGCCCGAGACCTCCTTTCGGGTCAGCTCCGACAATGACCGGCCGGCCTGCATATTCCGGATGCTCCCTGACTTCGACTGAGGCATAGAAGCTGTCCATATCGACATGGAATATAATCGGGTCTGGTCCGGCCATCGTGCCTCCTCCGATCCGTTCTGGTATCCTCTCTTGCCCGGATCCGGGATCCTGCATTTTCTACCGCCGGTGTCCCCTCATCGTCCTGAAGAACCGCTGCAGGCGGGGGAGATTCTGTTCATAGTGGATTGAGAGCGACGGGAGGGTATATGGCAGGTACCGGGTGATCATCACCGTTCCGGTTAAACCTTTGCCGAAGAGGGTCTTCTCCTTCCCGATAAGGGTGGTCTGGTGCTTCAGGATACTGTCCAGAAACTCATCCACCGTGTCAGCCCGCGTGCAGGTGAGTACCGTGCCGTAGTCACGGAGGAGGTGAGCATCGCTTCCGCCGGTGATACCGAGATTGTACCGTTCGGCGAGGTGGATTGCCCTGACATTCCCTGAACGTGACATCCCACCGCAGACGGCCTCGATAGCGTCAAACCGGGGAATGATACCCGGCGGAAGGTAGTCACGCTCGACACACCGGCCAACTCCCTTGTTGAAAATGAGATATCCGAACGGATGCGCCGCAGCACAGAGACATGAATATCCGGATGCCCGGTCAAGGATCTCTGAAGTCGTGAGACGGATGGCCAGGAAAGGACTCTGCTGTTTTTTGTCTTCAATGTGATTCCGGTAGAAATCAATCAGATCGGAGAATGCATAGAAATAAACAAGGATGTGGGGACCATCCAGGGCACTGATCTCTATCCCCGGGATAATAAGGGATCCTGGTGATGATTCCACCGCGTCCCTGCTTCCGGTGACCACATTATGATCGGTAATCGCGAGACCGATGCCCAGCGAGGAGGCGCGGGCGAGAGCGTCCCTGACACGGACCGGAGCATCGGAATGATTGGTATGACAGTGCATATCGACAGCACAGATCCCCTCGTGGGTAAGCTCTTTCAGGACCGGTCTCCCGAACCGGATCCGCTCCGAGACTATCCGCTCTCTTCTCAGCATGCTCCGTACCCGGGCGCGCGCAGAACAATTTCTGCTCTGTTTCCTGTTTGGGAACGGCGAACTATATAGCATTGGATACGGCACTCACCTCTCGTTTGAATCCAGACTATGCAAAACCGTACCATGAAAAAACCTCATCTTCCGGAATTATTTCAGGCTCTGGGACCTCTGCAGGGACACGGGAGATGAGATAATAACCCATCCCACCTGGTTCTTTTCTGGCAGGCTGGAGGGTCTCCGGTTCTCATCGCTTCTCAGGGAACAGGCTGCTGCTGACTTATACAGTGGACTGCCCCCAGCCCCTTCACCAGTGCCCGACTATCTATCTCTATCACTTCGCGATCCGGAAAGAGTGGTGCGAGGATTGCCTTTGCCCGGGCATCATTCGGATGGCCAAATACCGGCATGAGCACGACCTGGTTGATGATAAGGAAATTGGCGTAACTGGCAGGGAGACTCCCCTCGTCCCCAATGAATTCTGGCATGGGCAGTGGGATAACCGTGAGAGGGATTCCATCCTGGTCGGTTGAGCCCCGGAGTATCCGGTAGTTTTCCCTGAGTGCGGCATAGTTCTCGCTATCCGGATTATCCTCAACCGCGCAGACTACCGTTCTTTCATTCACGAAACGGGCAATATCGTCCACATGGCCATCAGTATCATCGCCTGCAATCCCTTCCGACAGCCAGATCACCCGGTTGCAACCCAGATACTCCCTGAGCACGCCTTCCAGCTCAATACGGCCGAGATCAGGGTTGCGGTTGGGATTCAGGAGACATTGTTCGGTGGTGAGCACTGTCCCCTTCCCGTTCACATCGATCGATCCCCCCTCCATCACCACGCCGGGAGAAAAACACCTGATTCCGAGTTTGCGGTTCATGTTCGCGGGGATGCAGTCATCAGATAGCAGTCCGGGATACTTGTTCCCCCAGGCATTGAACCGCCAGTTGACCATGGCAAGCTCATGGTTCTTCCGGTTAACGAGAAAGGTGGGGCCGTAATCCCTGAACCAGACATCGGCATAATCGATGATATGAAAGCGGAGTCCGTCCGGGATCTTCTCCCTCTTTCCAAGGAGGGTTCGCGCCCGTTCTTCGGTCTCCTCGTCCCTGATGAGAAGGTTGACCTTCTGATCGCGGCAGGAGGCCCTTATGATCGATACGTAGGAATCCTCAACGGCAGAAAGATCGGGAAATGTCTCCTCATCATGGGGCCAGGAGAGCCAGACCGATTCCTGCGGTTCCCACTCGGCAGGCATGTGGAACCCTGCCTCTTTCGGGGTCTGTAGAGTCGGGTCCGGAACAGGAACCATACCGGTTCACTCCTCTCTGGTCAGGATATGGTAGGTGTCCGGACGGCGGTTCTGCAAAAACCCCCAGCCCACCCTGACTTCATCGTTCATATCAGGAAAGATATCGGCAAGCAACACGCATTCTTCCTCCCCTGCTCTGGCAGTCACCGTTCCAAAGGCATCAGCGACAAACGAACTCCCCCAGAACACGAGGTCCCCTTCAGTCCCGACCCTGTTGACTGCGGCGATATGGACCCCGTTTGCGATGGCATGCCCCCGCTGGACCGTTTCCCAGGCATTCCGCCAGTCTCCTTCAGAGGTATCCCGCTCTCCGCGGATCCACCCGATGGCCGTCGGATAAAAGATGATCTCTGCACCAAGCAGGGTAAGTGCCCGTGCAGCCTCCGGGAACCACTGGTCATAGCAGATGAGCACCCCGATCCGGGCCACCGGGGTGGAATAAACAGCATACCCGTTTCCGGGGTGGAAATAGCTCTTCTCAAAGAAGAGTGGATCATGAGGAACATGTACTTTCCGGTACGGTGAATCAAGAATGATGCCGTTGTCGATGACCACGGCAGTATTATAGAACCGGCCGTCTGCACCCCGCTCAAAAATTGGGACAATGATCGTGACCTGGTATTCACGGGATAATCCGGAAAACACACCAGTTGACTCCCCGGGAACCGGTTCAGCAAACAGCGAAGCGTCCCGTCCTTCGTACTGGGGAAAATAGGGGGTGCGGAAGAGCTCGGGAAGACAGATGATCTCAGCCCCTCCCAGAACAGCCTCTTGTGCGAGTGCGAGGGTCTTCCGGAGGTTGTATCCGGTGTCCGCGGTGACGCCGTGCTGGATGAGCCCTATCCTTACCGTGCGACCTTCCATGATTCCTAGGGGTGTTGTCAGTTATCCTACATGTAGGTGATCCCACGGACCACCCCAATCTCCATCAAACATACCGATCCTCTCGATCCGTGCAATCTCCGCCCACTTCGGGGAATACCTTCCAGGGGACCATACTGCTTAAATAATCCCTGATCAACCATCATGCAGGGGCATGTCACCGGTCACTATCGTATCAGGGGATATCTTCAGGCTGCATGACTGCCGGGGACATCCGGAAACTCAGGAACGTCTGCTCCGCGCCCATTCCGGTGTTCCGCCAGGCACTCCTGTTGTGGCACCTGAAATCGCAAGCCGGGAAGATCTCCTGCGGGTCCATACGTCGGGCTATGTCGATATGATCCAGAATGCTGCAGCCTCCCTCCCCGAACACCAGTGCCGGTACCTTGATCCTGACACGTATATCACCTGCCACTCGTTTGAGGTCGCCCTGTATGCTGCCGGGACTGGCATCCAGTGCGTCCGGGCTGCAGGGGATGGCACCACCCTGTTTGCCCTCATCCGCCCTCCCGGACACCATGCAGGAGCCTCCAGTCACCTTGGATTCTGTATTTTTAATACCGCCGCGGTGGCTGCTGCATATGCACTCCTGCACCTGGATCGGGTTGCCATCGTGGATTGGGATGTACACCACGGAAACGGCACCCAGGAGATCTTCTATTTCTCGGATAACGTTCTCTACTGCTCGGTTCACCAGGAGTACCTCTTTCCGGGAACCGGGAGGCGCGAAGAACGGGGTGCAGGGCAGGGTGAAGGCTTCACCCTTAATGCACCGCTTCCTGCCGGATCCTCTCTTGCTGATTACAGGAAGGTAGTCATCGATGAGTTCCTGCCTGCTATTCTTCAGTTCGATCCCGGAATCATCATCATCTCTGCCGGACAGGACTGTCTCTCCGACGACCCTTTGGGAGGAATGTCCCTCTGTCCGGGCGACCTCGGAACTCTGACCTCTCTCCTGGCCGCCCCGGGTATCCCGCTCACCCTGCTGCTCGAAGGAGGCTATGGCCCCTCCCACCCTGCGGCAATTGCTGCGATCATCCATGCTCTGGAAGAGCCTGAAGAGATCGTGAGATAATTGTGAGGTAAGATTATCAGGAGTCACAAAGAGCAGTATCCATGGAATCAGGAAAAACCAGGTTGATCGAATCGGTTCCGATCCTTATCGGGTCCATCATACTCTGTAACCTTGCAGGCCTTCTCGGGACTCTGGTGACGACTACCGGGCCGGGATCCTGGTATGATATGCTGGTAAAACCGTCCTTCAATCCCCCTTCATGGGTATTCGGACCGGCCTGGACCCTCCTCTATATTCTGATGGGGATCTCCCTGTATCTCGTGCTGATGGAGTGGAGGGAGGGAACCGAAGTCCGTATTCCGCTCACAATGTTCGGTATCCAGCTCGTACTCAATGCCCTGTGGTCGTTCCTCTTCTTCGGCCTCCAGTCTCCAGCAGCCGGTCTTGCAGGGATCCTCATTCTCTGGGCATTCATTGTGGCAACCATTGTGACCTTCTTCAGGGTCAGCCGCCCGGCAGCGTTCCTCCTCATTCCCTACCTTGCCTGGGTATCCTTTGCCTCGCTCCTGAACTATGCCATCTTCACCCTGAATCCCTGAACCGTGATATCAAGATGCACTCACTCATGGACTTCCCATAGGGCGGGGACAGCGCCCTGTATGGCTTATCCGAAAAGGTAGATTTCCAGGGCAGTTACCCCCTTGTTTCACCTTAAAAATAGGCAGGGGCCGATTCCGGTCTCAATCACCGTTTCGGATATCCTAATGTTGCAAGGCTTTCAGTAATCTCGCCGAGAACGGCAGGATCGTCAATAGTGGCCGGAACCCGGTATTCGGTACCGTCAGCAATTTTTTTCATGGTCCCCCGGAGGATCTTTCCCGACCGCGTCTTTGGCAGGCGTTTTACCACCACAGCAGTCTTGAACGAGGCGATCGGGCCGATCTTCTCCCGCACCATCCTGACCAGCTCGCGGGTGATTTCGTTCTGATCCCGGGTAACCCCCGCCTTGAGGACGATGAACCCGACCGGGATCTCACCTTTCACCGCATCGGCGACGCCGGTTACTGCACACTCCGCAACATCGGGATGAGAAGCCAGCACCTCTTCCATAGCACCGGTCGACAGCCGGTGTCCGGCTGTATTGATGATATCATCGGTCCGGCCCATGATCCAGAGGTATCCGTCGTCATCGATGAACCCTGCATCACCGGTCAGGTAGTATCCCGGATACTCCGAGAGGTACGTCCTGATATAGTCCTGGTCATTGTTCCAGAGCGTGGTGAGACAACCAGGGGGCAGCGGGAGACGTATCACGATGGTGCCCGTCTTTCCCGGGGGAAGCTCGGTCCCGTGGTCATCAAGTACGTGGACATCATAGCCGGGCACCGGTTTTGTGCAGGATCCCGGCTTCACCGGAAAGAGCTCCAGTCCTGCCGGATTGGCGCCAATCGCCCAGCCGGTCTCGGTCTGCCACCAGTGGTCGATAACCGGGACATCGAGCCGTTCCTTTGCCCATGCGAGAGTGTCGGGATCGCACCGCTCTCCAGCCAGAAAGAGCATCCTGAATCCCGAGAGATCGTAACGGCGGATATGGGATCCTGCCGGATCTTCCCGTTTGATGGCCCGGAATGCCGTGGGGGCGGTGAAGAGCACTGAAACTCCGTGCTCGGCGATGACCCGCCAGAAAGCTCCCGGGTCGGGGGTTCCAACCGACTTTCCCTCATACAGGACGGTGGTACAGCCGTAGGCAAGGGGAGCATAGACGATATAGGAATGCCCGACCACCCACCCCACATCTGAAGCGGCCCAGAACACCTCTCCGGGGGAAAGCCCGTAAATATTCTTCATGCTCCATTTCAGGGCAACAAGATGCCCTCCGTTATCCCTGACCACCCCTTTCGGAATTCCGGTGGTCCCGGACGTGTAAAGAATATAAAGGGGATCCGTTGCCGCCACCGGGACGCACTCTGCCGGCGGGGCATCCATGAGCTCCTCCCAGGTCCGGTCTCGTCCCCTGATGAGGGGTGCATACTCCTCTGGCCGCTGGAGAATGACACAGGCCTCAGGACTCGTGCCGGACTGCTCGATTGCACTATCCAGGAGCGGCTTGTAGGGGATGATCCGGTTTACCTCGATCCCGCATGAGGCCGAGAGGATAACTTTCGGCTGTGCGTCCCTGATACGTGCCGCAAGCTCACGTGCTGCGAACCCCCCGAACACCACCGAATGGATGGCGCCGATCCGTGCACAGGCAAGCATAGCGATGACCGTCTCCGGGACCATCGGCATGTAGATGACCACCCGATCACCTTTCGTGACCCCGAGCTCACGAAGCCCACCTGCACACCGGGCAACGAGGTCACGGAGTTCCCGGTAACTATAGTGGCGAATGGTCCGGGTCACGGGACTGTCATAAATCAGTGCAGTACGGGATCCCGCACCGCGTTCAACGTGTATATCGAGGCAGTTTCTGCAGGTATTCAGCACCCCGCCGGAAAACCACGAATAGAACGGCGGATGACTGCCGTTCAGCACAGAATCCCATGTATTCTCCCATAAAACCGCCCCGGCAGCTTTTCCCCAGAATTCTCCGGGATCCTCGATTGACTGCCGGTACATTGAATCATAGTCTTCTGCTACAATGACCGCTCACCCTGTCATGTTATGGCATGGCAATAATTTCTTCGGTGCGGTC
>JAAEES010000212.1 GCA_013415575.1 Methanomicrobiales archaeon
AAGGAAAGGAACGCGATCTGCATGCCCGCCAGGAATTCTTCATAGAGAGCAGGGGTGATGGTGACTTTTCCGATGGTGACGGCGAGGATGATGACGGCAACCCCCATCGAGAGTGTCTGGCCCACCAGGCGCATGGTTCCGAGCGTCCCGGAGGCTACGCCATAGAATTTCCGCTCGACCGAGCCCATGATCGCCGTTGTATTCGGGGAGGAGAAGAGCGCAAGGCCGATACCGAGGATGATCAGGCTGCTGACGATGAAGAGAAGAGACGTTGTACTGGTGGTGAAGGCGAGGAGGAAGAGTGAGAGGGCAGAGAGCGCCATACCCAGTGAGGCGATCGTTCCGGGATTGATGCGGTCTGCGAGCCTGCCGGCAGCTGGTGAAAGGAGTGCCATCACCACCGGCTGGGCGACGAGGATAAACCCTGCATACTGGGGAGAAAATCCCCGGATATACTGGAGGTAGAGACTCAGGAAGAACGTGACGGCAAAGGTCGCGCTGTAGTTGATGAGTGCTGCCAGGTTGGAGAAGGCAAAGACCCTGTTTCTGACCAGGAGACGGATATTCAGGATCGGGCTCGTGTTCCGGAGCTCCCACAGGATGAATGCCGCCATCATCACCGTTCCAACTCCGATCAGGACGAATGCACCGATACCCGGCAGGTGGGAAAATCCGTACATCACCGAGATAATGGCCAGCCCGTACATCACCGATCCCGTGAGATCAAAATGCTCACCCTGCGATTCGGCCCATTCTCCCTGGAGTTTCCAAAGGATGAGGCCGATGGCGAAGAGACCGATAGGGACGTTTACCAGGAAGATACTGTGCCACCCGAAGTACCCGGTCAGAATCCCCCCGAAAAACGGCCCGAGGGACAGCCCGGTATACACTGCGGTCGTATAGATGCCGATTGCCTTGCCCCGCTCCTGCGGGGGTGTCACCGAGCTTAGTATGGCGACGGCGGTCCCGAAGATCAGGGCCGAACCGGCCCCCTGCACAAACCGGAGGATGATCAGGGCCAGGGACGTGGGGGAAAAAACGAGGGCGAGCGAGGTGAGGGTGAAGATGGCGAGGCCGATGGTGAATATCTTTTTCCGTCCATGAATATCGGCAATTCTCCCGAATGGAACGAGAAAGACCGCTGATGCCAGCAGGTAGGCGGTGGAGACCCAGCTCAGGGACACGGCATCCATTGAAAACTGGCTGCCAATTGCCGGCAAGGCGATATTCACCGCTGACAGGTCGAACGGGGTCATGAATCCGGCAAGGATGGCAATGAATAACGCGATTCTGCTGGTGTTCCGATCAGGGATTTGGCCGCCATTCATCTTTTTTCTCACCCGGATTGATCTTGGATATATGCAGATAGTCTTTGAATGGTATTGAATGTGGGCGGGGTTTCTGGCGTGGGGATACTACTCAATCTCACGATTTTATAACCGGGGTTCTCATACCAGTATAGGAGCGAGTCATACCAGTATAGGAGCGAGGGTAGCCAAGCTGGGTAACGGCGACAGATTCAAGACTACAGAAGAATTATGGCGGTAGATCACCCTCTCTCTATTGGACCTTGGAGCGAGTGTAACCAAGAGGCCAAAGGTGACCGACTCAAGATCGGTTCTCGTAGGAGTTCGCAGGTTCGATTCCTGCCACTCGCATTTTCCATCTCTCCGTTGGGAGTATCCCCTGTCACGCTGTTCATTTCACTTTCACCCCCTTCGTGGCTGAGGCTGTTGATGGTTGGTATCATATGATCCACCATGGATGAAGATCCCCCGATCATCCGGTGCCCCGCCTGCGGATCCACCTTCACCGCTCCGGTCGGCATCACCGGGATGTGGGAGTGCCGTTACCACCTCTGCCGGCTTATCTTCCCTGTCCGTCCCATCAGGGAACGGGGGCAGGTGTCGATAGCGGCTGAAGAGGAGCCACCCTACCGGTGGGACCCGACGGAGGGCTAAATCGAAATGTCTTTCTCGCAGATATCATAATCAGTTTCTGTTCTGCGAAGAACATTCAGCCCGTCTGGTGCACTGTGGAAGTCCCTTGACAGAGACCCTGAAGAAGATCGCAGGACCCTCCGTGCGAGTACTGCAGCTCGCGCCATCTTGAATGCCTGGTCACCTGAGCACTCCCCTTTCTGCCCGGGTGACAAAGGCCCACGGTACATAAAAGTAGTTTTCTTCCTGCAGCGAAATGAGTGGTCTGTGGGAATGGTGTTTCCCCAGGCTGTTATTCAAAGGATCCATAAGTTTCAATGCCCAAGACTTCGTAACCGGTATATTCGCCCATGTCTCCTGGAGTCCGGGTCATTCTCATTGCTTCAGCGGCCATGCTCATTATTGTAGCAATCTCTTTTTCGGGACAGGTTCTTCCCCTGTACGGCATCAGGTCTCCGGATACTGCGTCCCACAGTTTAGTAGGCACTGGAACCTCCCGGGAATCATCCTTCATCCTCACCGTGATCCCGGCTGAAGCTCGCGCACGACCCGGGGACCCGGTGGACTATACCGTAATTATCACTCCGCAGGGTGGATTCCATGAACCGATCTCACTGGAGCTCGACATAGACGCAGAACCGGTGTTCAAAGGAAGTTATAACGCAGGGGTGCTGAAACCTCCCTATCTCAGTTCCTATGAATACCGCGTCGTTGTCCCGCCCCAGGCACCGGCACCCCTTACCGTGCGGGGGACCCTGACCGCTGAGGGGGGCGATCAACGGAACATGGTGGAACTGGTGTTGTATATCACTCAATGATCGGAAACCGTATTCTTCACACCGGGAGGAAACACTATCTTCCCGAACGGATCAGACTGATTATCCATGGATCCAAAAGACCGTAGTATTCTCATCGTATCATTGGTATTGATCCTCATCATCACCGTTCTTGCCGTTCTGCTCCCGGGGATATCGCTGCATCGGGCGCAGGAACTTCTGGAAATCCCGTCACCTGGGGTGGCTGAAGCATCGCCACCACCGGTCGGGACCGAATCACCGTTTCCGTCCCCTCTGTTCACCACAGTCCCGGAAACCCTGATCATCCAGGGACCGCCGGCCTTCCGGCTCCTGGTCACCCCGGTCGAGGTGCGGGCCCGTCCTGGGGAGACGATCCTCTACAGCATGACCATAGAGCCGGAAGGGGGCTTCGATGAGCAGGTATCACTCCGTCTCGATGTACGTGCCCTGCTCCTCTACCGGGAATCGTTCGATCTCGGGACTCTCGATCCACCGTTTCCACA
>JAAEES010000053.1 GCA_013415575.1 Methanomicrobiales archaeon
ATACGGTTCAGCGATTTCTACAGGCTTTCCCCTATCCCCCGCCGCCCCGTTTCACCAGATCGGCCGCCGCGGCAGATGCTCCCCTGATGACTTCCTCCTGCCAGGGGATGACCCGATCCTTCATCAGGATGTCACCATGGCAGATGACGGTCCGGACAGCGGATCCGGAGCAGGAGTATACCAGGTTCGAGTCAGGGTTATGCAACGGCGTATTGCATACCGCGTTCCGGTCGACGAGGATGATATCCGCCGGCTCTCCGGGTGCAATGGTTCCGTTCCCCAGGCCGAGCGCCCGTGCACCGCCCGCAGTTGCCATGGACAGGGCCTCGGATGCGGGGAGGAGCGTCTGCGAGTTCCAGGAGAACTTCTGGAGGAGGGCTGCGGTCTTCATCTCCTCAAAAAGGTCGAGGTTGTTGTTTGACGCGCAGCCATCGGTTCCGAGCGTCACGTTCACGCCGTTCTCTTTGAGCCAGGGGTAGGGCATCGCCCTTCCGACGGCAAGTTTCATGTTGCTGACCGGATTGTGGGAGACATGCACTCCCCGCTCTCCCAGTAGCGCGCACTCTCCGCGATCGAGCCAGCAGCAGTGGGCGGCCACGGTCCGGGGGGTCAGGATGCCGCAGTCATCAAGAATCTGCACCGGCCGACGCCCCCGCTGCTGTACCGCATCGGATATCTCCTTCCCGGTCTCGCCGAGATGGATGTGGACGGGGATCTGTTCGCGGGCGCTCAGTCCTGCACACCACCGGAGGCTTTCTTCAGATACCGTATAGACGGCGTGGGGCCCCAGCGCCGGCTGTATCTTCGGGTTTCCCATCGCCCGGATTGATGCGACCAGATGTTCGGTCGCCTTCATCTCACGTTCGCGACGGTCCGGGTCAAAGAGATCGATGAACCCGTAGGAGAGCACGGCTTTGAGACCGGATTCGGCGACAGCCCGCGCTGCATCCTCCATGAAGAAGTACATGTCCGAGAAAGCGATCGTTCCGCTGCGGATCATCTCCAGGCAGGCGAGACGGGTTCCCCAGTAGACGTCATCACCGGTCAGGAGGGCCTCGAGCGGCCAGATCTTCTCCGAGAGCCAGGTCTGGAGGGGAAGATCGTCGGCATAGCCGCGCATCAGCGACATTCCTGCATGGGTGTGGGTGTTGACCAGCCCGGGTATGGCCATGAACTTCGTACCCGCGATGCGCAAATCCGCGTCATCCCGGAAGGCCCGTCCGATCCCCTCGCCCGCGGCCTCGATGATCCCGCTGCTGTTGATGAAAATATCACGGTGACCCTGGCGGGTAAGGACATCTTCGATAAGAATTGAACCGCGCTTTTCCGGAAATTCTTCGATCCCTTCTGTCATGACATTCCCCCGATAATACGTCCGACTATTCCGCTGGTCCGCTCCCGGTGCGCTGCCGCAGAGGCAAGGATGTGATCATAGGTCAGGGCCTCATCCGATAGTCCGTTGGCGTAGTTGTCGATGGTGCAGAGCGCGGCAACCTCCATTCCGAGCTCGATGGCCAGCGTTGCCTCCGAAGCGATGGTCATGCCGACGACATCAGCTGCCCGGGCGAGGGCCTGCACCTCGGCAATGGTCTCGATCCGTGGCCCTGGGGTCTGGACGTAGATTCCGCCGAACCGTGCTTCGGGGATGGTCGTGGCAAGCTGCTGCATGAGTGAGGGCGAAAATCCAGGGTGGACATGCCGGATCCGGTTCTCGTGAATGGAAGGGATAGTGGCGCTGCTGGCATAATCGTCCGGGATGATCAGCGAGCCCGGGGGGATCTCCCGGTGCAGCGATCCAGCCGAGCCGATGGTGACAACCCGTGTCACCCCGAGAATGGCGAGCGCCGCAAGGTGGGACCGGAAGTTGATGCGGTGCGGGGGCCGCTCTCCCTGATGACGGAGGAGGAGCTTAATATCCCCGCAAAAAACTTCGGAATTCCCAAACGGTGTATGCACCACTTTTTTTTCAAGTTCCGGCAGTTCTGCGTACAGGAGGCTTGTCCCTCCGATGATACCGAGCATCTCCGCACCTTCCTTATCCATTATAGTGAGATCAGGGCATGATGGTATCATTTTCGATCCAGGGTTCCGACCATCATCCCGCAAGATGTTTTTGCCCCGGCCCCCCAGATCTCAGTACTATGGGCCGGTTTGCCACCATTGACGATGATGCCATCCGCAGGGGAGAATGCACCGACATCTACTTTATACGGACCGAAGAGGTCCTCCGGTCATCAGGAAGGAATCCGCGGGTTGCCATGGAGGTGACTGCCTCTGCCCTGCCGGATGCATGGGGGATCGTCTGCGGTCTCGATGACGTGATCGGTCTTTTCGAAGGGCTGCCGCTGACAGTCGAGGCGATGCCGGAAGGATCGGTCTTCTACCCTGGTGAACCGGTGGTCAGAATCGAGGGATCCTACACGGAATTTGCCCGCTACGAGACAGCGGTACTCGGCTTTCTCTGCCACGCCTCCGGGATTGCAACTGCAGCGGCGCACATCAGGCAGCTGGCAGGGAGGCGGGCGATCTACTCCTTCGGGTCGCGCCGGCAGCACCCGGCAATTGCCCGGATGGTCGAGCGGGCGGCATGGATCGGGGGAGTCGATGGGGTGAGCAATACCGGTGCTCCTGACGGCATCCCCCTGGTGGGGACCATGCCCCATTCGTTTGTGATGTGCTATCCGGATATCGGTGAGGCATTTTCTGCATTTGACCGACATACCGCTCCCGATATCCCGCGGATCTTCCTCTGTGATACCTGGTGTGATGAGAAGCGGGAATCCCTGACCGGTGCGCGCTGCGGGGCGGAGGGAGTGCGGATCGACACCCCCCGCTCACGGAGGGGAAACATGCGGGCGATCCTCGAAGAGGTACGGTGGGAGCTTGATATGGGGGGGTACCGTGATGTACGGATCGTGCTCTCGGGAGGGATCACCCGGGAAGATATTATCGCCTACCGCGACATCGTTGACGCCTTTGGCGTCGGTGGAGCAATCGCCAATGCCCCGGTGGTCGATTTTGCCATGGACATCGTCTCCATCGACGGGATTCCCTGCGCAAAACGGGGGAAGAAGAGCGGGACGAAGCAGGTATGGCAGCTCCCCGGGGAGAAACACCAGGTACTGCCCGCCAATCAGCCCGGCCCGGCCGGTGGCCTGCCCCTCATTGAGACCTGCATCCGTGACGGAATGGTGCTGCGGCGCCCGTCCATTGCCGAAGCACGTGAACGGGTTGCAGCGTTCGTCCGGACGACAGCCCCCTCCTTTGTCTGACAGAGTGCAGGAAGGAGCGGAACCAGAGAAATAATTCTATATCCCATGGACACCTACCTAGAAGGAGCGGGCCGATAGATCAGAGGAAGATCGCTTCCTTGGCATGGAAGAGGCCGCGGGTTCAATTCCCGCTCGGTCCATGTATTCTTTTTTTCCGTATGTCAAATCGGAGGATTTTTAGTATCTCCGAGAGTATCAGCCTTGATCATCCGTGGGATTAAAAGAGTGGCTCATACCACAGGACAAACAGTTTTTCGATCTCTTCGACAGGCTGGCGGCTGTTGTCGTAGTGGCATCGTACCGTCTCGTTGACCTCGTCGATGATTTTACCGATGTGAAATCCAAGGTCGACAACCTTGAGCGTCTTGAGCATGACGGAGATAAAATCACCCATGAGATCTACGAGCACCTGAACCGGACTTTCATCACCCCTCTCGATCCCGAGGACATCTCGAAACTTGCTTCAGCGCTCGATGATGTCCTGGACTACATCGAAGGCACTGCACAGAGGATGTATAACTATGGGATTACCGATACCGACGCCTACATGGTCGAACTTGCCAAACTCATTCAGCTCTCGGTGGTCGAACTTGAGGATGCGGTCAAGGGGATCCGGACCATGAAGAACCCCCACCAGATCGAGCATCGCTGCATCGAGGTGAACCGGCTCGAGAATCTTGCAGATGATATCCTTGCCCATGCCATCAATGACCTCTTCAGGACAGAGGATCCGATTGCCATCATCAAACAGAAGGATGTATACGAATACCTCGAGATCGCTACCGATAAGTGCGAGGATGCTGCAAACGTCCTCTCAGACATCGCCATCCGCCACTCGTGAGGGACATGGAACCGCTGCTGATTACAGGGATCGTTCTCGCCCTCGTTTTTAATTTTGTTAACGGCCTCAATGACGCTGCAAATTCCATTGCAACCGTTGTGGCGACCCGGGTACTCACACCCCTGCAGGCGGTTCTCCTCGCTGCTTTTTTCAACATGGTCGGCCCCCTCGTGTTCACCACCGTAGTGGCAAAGACCATTGGGAAGGGGATTGTGAGCCCGGGGTTCATGACCACCCAGGTCATCCTGATCGGACTGTTTTCCGCGGTTCTCTGGGTTGTTATCTCCTCCTATTCGGGTATTCCGATATCAGCAAGTCATGCCCTGGTAGGTGGCCTGATTGGTTCTGCCGCTGCCTATGCCGGGCTCCAGGCCATCCTCTGGCCTGCGGCAGGAACTGTCGTCTGGCTGGTAGTGTATGCCGCTGTCGGGGCTGCAGCAGGGGGCCTCATCCTTGCAATCCTCGGATATCTGAAAGGAGAGGAGAACCTGTATCCCATCATCGGACTCGGCGCGCTCTGTGGGATTGCCCTCATTATTCCTCTCGTTACCATCACCAGGATTCTCCCTGTCAGCGGAATCCTTGCCATCCTGATATTCATCGTGGTAGCCCCGGTTATCGGGCTGCTCGCCGCATTCCTCATCAGCATCCTGGTCGTCCGTCTCTTCCGCCACAGAAACAGCAGGACCATGAATTTCCTGTTCCGGAAACTCCAGCTCCTGTCTGCATCATTCTACAGTATCGGCCACGGGAGCAATGATGCCCAGAATGCCATGGGAGTCATCACCGCCATCCTTGTAGCAGGAGGGCTGCTTTCCGAGTTCATCGTTCCGCTCTGGGTTATCATGATCTCGGGCCTGTCAATCGCGCTCGGCACCTTCCTCGGCGGCTGGCGGGTGGTGGAGACGATGGCCACCAAGATCACCAAGCTCCGCCCCTACCAGGGGTTCTGTGCAGAGACGGGGGGTGGGGTGGTTCTCGCGTTCGTGACAGCATTTGGTATCCCGGTATCCACGACCCATGCCATCAGCGGGTCGATCATGGGTGTCGGGGCCTCGCGGGGTTACTCCGCTGTCCAGTGGGGGGTCGTCAGGAGGATCGTCGCCGCATGGATCCTCACCATCCCCCTGACCGCGATTTTTGCCTACGTGGCATTCCTCTTCTCATTCTGGCTTCTCGGCTGAAGGAAAACCGTGTCATCCCGAATCAGGCTGGAACGTCTCATGGTAGTACCGGCAGTCCTCACGGACCGGGCACTCCGGGCATCGCGGCTTCCGGGCCCTGCATATAGCCCGTCCGTGCCGGATCAGGACGTAGTTGATATCCCCCCAGCACTCCGCAGGAAAGAGGGCCATGAGGTCCTGCTCGATCGCATCGGCACTGATCTCCCCGGTAAACCCAATACGGCGGGAGACCCGCGCCACATGGGTATCGACCGCGATTCCCGTATCGATGCCGAAGGCATGGGAGAGAACAATATTTGCCGTCTTCCTTCCCACACCCGGGAGCGTGATGAGTTCTTCCATCGTCCTCGGCACCTCCCCTCCATACTCCTCCACCAGTTTCCAGGCTGTCGCCCGGATATTTCTCGCCTTGGTGCGGTAGAGTCCGATGCTCCTGATCCGGTTCTCGAGATCGCCCACCGGCGCCCCCGCGAGGGCTTCGGGTGTCGGGTACGCTGAGAAGAGATCTTCCACAATGCCGTTCACTGCACGGTCGGTGGTCTGCGCCGAGAGCATAGTCCCAATCAGTGCCTGGAATGGCGATGAGAAGGGAATGAAGTGCCGCGGGCCGGGGGTATCATCGTATCGTCCGGAGAGCGTCCGGAAGATCGCCAGGGCTTTGGATCGGAGCATGCAGACATGGGGTAGGGCAGATTCGAACTGCCGTCAAAGCGTCCCAAACGCTCTAGGATGGACCAGGCTACCCTACTACCCCGCAGATGAGATAGAATGTTGGTCGGTTCTGGAAAAAAGAGTTGCGTTCAGAGGAGTCTGGCCGGTTTTTGCCCGGTGTCCGTTACCAGGCTCCCGGAATAGCGTCCGGCAAGGAGGGCTTCTTCGAGGTGTTCCGGATTCCGGCCGTCAATGACCAGGAGAGGGATCCCGCTCCGCTTCGTTACCTTGGCGGCGACTATATCGATGACGGTGTTCGAACCGGCCGAGAGGGAAGCGGAACCGACTATTTCCAGCAGCCGGTCCGCGGAAAGGAGATCGAGCCGGCGGGCTGCGGGATCGGTCTTCGGGTCGGCGGTATAGATCCCGTCAACCGAGGTAAGGTTCACCATCAGGTCGGCGCCCACCCGTTCGGCGAGCACCGCGGCGACGGCATCGGTCGTTTGTGCCGGGGTGATCCCCCCCATCACCACGATCTTCCCGGTACCGGCCGCGGCGTACGCATCGGTCTGGTTTTCGGCGACGGCCGGAACGGCGGCATCACCGAGTGCCCCGGCAAGCAGGGTGGCGTTCATCCGGGTGACCAGGATCCCGATCTCGTCTGACAGGGCATCATCGAGCCCGATCTCCCGGGCAGCGGAAATGTAGCGCCGGGCTTCACCCCCGCCGCCGACAACCACGAACAGTCTCATCTGGCGGGAAATCCTGGAAAGAACACCGGCGTAGGCGGAAACCCGGTTCTCCTCAAGGGTGGGAAAGAGTATGGACCCGCCAAGTGAGAGGACGACCTTCTTCATTCACCCAATGTTTCATTATACGCTACATATACCTGTTGACCATGATCCTTTGTCCGGTCTGCGGGAGCAGGGAAATATTCAGGGTTGTCGGCGGCTGCATGGGGGAGCTCTACCGGTGCAAACAGTGCGGATATTCCGGCGCTCTCGTGGTGGAAGTGGACGAGGATTCCACATCAGATGCCCGGTCGCGGAAATGACCCTGTCGCTACCGGCACGTTTATGAGGGTTATCCATCATCCCTCCTCATGGAGCAGTGGCATGAGGCACGGCAGTATCGCCACGGCGAGGAAGGGGAAGTAGTCTGCTCACTCTGCAATCACCGGTGCACAATCCGGGAGGGGAAGCATGGTATCTGCGGAGTCCGGGAGAACCGGGAGGGGACCCTGTACGCCATGACCTACGGAAAGGTGAGCTCCGAGGCAGTTGACCCCATCGAGAAGAAACCGCTCTATCACTT
>JAAEES010000054.1 GCA_013415575.1 Methanomicrobiales archaeon
GAACGTACTTGTAATGAATGGTGGGATTTGTCCGACGTGTGGACTACCTAAGGAACTCTGTATCTGTGAGGAAGTAGCAAAGGAGCAGCAACGTATCAATGTCAAGGTTAACAGGCGCCGGTATGGCAAAGAGGTCACGGTCATCGAGGGCCTCGATCCCACGGATATCGATCTTGAAGATCTCTCCAAATACCTGAAAGGAAAGCTGGCCTGCGGGGGAACGGTCAAGGGGAACTCAATCGAGCTCCAGGGCAACCACAAGGACCGCGTAAAAGACCTCCTCGCGAAGAAAGGGTACAGCGTGGAAAATATCAATTAATACTTTTTTTATCAGATGTTCCGGGAATACAGCGACTGTGCTCCCGGGAGAATTGGTCATCGCCTGCTAACGCCTGATCTTTTTTCCCTTCTTTGAACCGGCCATGGAGAGAAGGTCGAGGGCATAGCTCCCCTCCTGGCCGAGGCCGACAACCCGTTCATCGGACCTGGCCATCTTCTCGATGTTGAGCTCGTAGGTGCCGGGAGCGATGATCCGGATACTCTCCACCCGGTCAAAGCGATCGGTCTCATCAGCTTCCGTCTTTTCCGGGACAGGTTCGGGTGCCGGCTCTGGTGCGGGCGGGACCGGTGCAGAACGCCTCCGGTGTGCATCCGGCCGTTCAAAATAGAATTTTTTTCCCCCACAGGAGCATCCTTTCAGGATCTCTTCAGAGGAATCCGGGTATACTTTGCCGCACGCTGCACAAATATGGACCATTCCCTCACCGCGATGAGATCCAGGCGCTGATCACGTCTTTGTCTTTCCGGATCATGCGCAGCTGGTTTGCCGGTCCGATGACCGTGAGGCGCGACTCCGGGGTGCTCTTCCCCAGGAGCCGCTGCAGAAATCCCGGTGCCTGGTCGCGGGACGGGTAGCTCTCTATCTCGATCCCGTTGAACCCGTCCGGGAGGATCTCGTGCATGGTCATCTCGATCAGTTTGCTCTGCTCTTCAGGATCGAGCCCTTTTTCCAGAATCACGATGGTCCCCTCCCTGACATCATCGAGGATCATGTGGATCTTTTCCATGGAGGTCAGTGTGGAGAGCCGTTCTTCGGAGATGAGATCTATCTGGACACCCTGCTGCATGCGTCACCCGAAATGGTATACCATCTGTTCATACAGTTCCTCGATATTCTTCCCGTCAGTGCATGATATGGAGATGACCGGATGCTGGGGAAAGGCGCTCCTGATCCGCTGCGGGCTTGCATCGGGGAGGTCGATCTTGTTTGCCGCGATGATAACCGGAAGTTTCCTGCTCTCGATGATCCCGATCATCATGATGTTTACCTGCAGGAAGGGGTCCAGCGTGCTGTCGAGCATGTAAATGACCCCGTCGATATCTTCACGCAGCCAGTGCATCGCCTCGGCAACCCCTTCTGTCGCCTCCCGTGCCCTGAGAACGGCCTCATCTTTTCCGACCCCATACTCGAGGAACTCCTTGTAGTCGATCTTGGTGGTCACACCCGGAGTATCAACAATGTCGATGGTAATAGTGCTCCCATTGTTTCCGGTGATGGTGACATCCTGCTTCCGGGTGGCCCGCCGGGTTTCATGGGGTATTTCACTCACCGGCCCGACCGACTCCCCTGTCCAGTCCCGGGCAATCCGGTTGGCAAGCGTGGTCTTCCCCGCGTTCGGAGGTCCGTAAATCCCGATACGCGTACGTCGCTTCCGGAAAAAGGCCGCCAGAAATTTCGAAACACGCCGTTTTGCCTGGATAAAAATACTCATATCTTCCCTCAACGCGGAGTGAATGCCCGGAAACGCTCCCGGTTTTCCCCGTTCTTACCATATATCCTTTTGGGAAGAGATGTTATTAGGTTTTGTATACGCCGGAATGGCACGGCCGAAGGAGGTATTATATAGACAGATTATTTTAATAATGATGACTCGCAGTAGTGGTTACTGCGTAACCATTCTCTCCGGGACGCTCTTTGGGGGTGATTGAGTGAAAAATTCATCGGATTCAATACGGTTTGAAACGCGGGTGCCTTTAAATGAGGTGATGAGGAGGAATCCCACCACCATCCAGATCGATGAGGCGGTGGCACGGGCAGCCATAGCTATGTGCCGTGATGAGGTGGGGAGCTGCATTGTCCTCAGGGACAACCTTCCCGTTGGAATTGTGACTGAAGAGGACATCAACTGCAAGGTGGTTGCAAAGGACCTGAAACCTGGCGCAGTCAGGGTCGGTGAGGTGATGAGCACCCCGCTTATCACCATCCGGTCGGAGAAGACCGTGCGGGACGCCGCCCACATGATGATCAAGAACCATGTGCGGCGTCTTCCGGTCGTCGATGAGAAAAACCGTGTCATCGGTATCGTTACGGTACGCGACATCCTCACCGTATCGACCGAGATCAATGAGCTCATGATCGATCTCGTCGAAATTAATCGCATGGAGGAGGTCGAAGTGGGCATGTGCAGCAGGTGCGGTACGATGTCTGATGATCTCCGCCGTCTCGATAACGTAATGCTCTGCCCATCCTGCCGAGAGGAGGAACTCCTCCAATGAAAAAAGCATCTGATTTCCTCGTCGACGTTCCTCTCCTGCTCATTGATGACCCGGTCACCCGGGCACGAAAGATCATGAGAGAGGATATCTTCCGCGAACTGTATGTGCATGACGGCCAGCGGAAGCTGCTCGGGTACATCGATATCACCGACGTGCTCCGGGTAATGGCAACCAAATCAAACGTCACCATCAAGGGATACATCAAGGAAATCACCCCTGTATCCCCCACTGATACGGTCCGGGACGTTCTTTCCGCCATCAGGGAGACTGCGACCGACAGCGTTCCGGTCGTGGACGAGCAGAACACCATCCTTGGCGGTGTTCTCCTCTCCGAGCTCTTCCCTGTCGCTATAAATATGCACAAGCTGCACGGCTCTGTCAGGGACTGTATGTCTACGGATGTCATCACCTGCAGTGCCGAGGATACTGCACAAAAAATCCATAACCTTATGACAGAGAGCGGTTTTACCGCATTTCCGGTAGTCAAGAAACGGAGGCTTGTAGGGATGATTTCACGTCGTGATCTCCTGAAAGACGGGCGGTGGCGCACCTCATCCGAGAGCAGCATCCCGATCGAAGGCATCATGACCACCCCGGTGATGACCGTCTCCCCGGACGAGGCGACGGGAGCCGCTGCCGCACTGATGGTGAAGTACGACATCAGCAGGCTTCCGGTCGTTGACGGTGACCGCATTGCCGGCATTATCGACCGGCACGACATCCTGAAGGTTCTCTGACCGGGATGTCCCTGAATCGCTTCTCAGATATGAATAGAATGGAGGTTGGATAATGCATACCAATGACCGAAATTTCAAGCAGTCGGACAAACTCCTGAAGATGCCAGGCAAGCTCGACCGGGGGCCGGTCGAGTTCAAGTCCCACATTGTCTCCCGTGAAGGGGATATCATGGCAATAGCAACCCGTGAGGTGGTCTCGGTACCTCCCACCAGCACCATCATGGGTGCCGTCGAGAAGATGACCGGGTGCGGGTTCAGGAGGCTTCCGGTGGTAGATCCCGGCAGCGGTAAACTGCGGGGAATCATCACGGCCGGGGACATCATCAATTTCATGGGCGGCGGTGACAAGTTCAACCTCGTCCAGGTCAGGCACTCCGGGAACCTTCGTGCCGCGATCAACGAGCCGGTCCGGACTCTCATGACCCAGCAGCTGACCACGCTCCCTGATTCCGCCAGCATTGCGGATGCCGTGGAGATCATCGTGACCCGGAAGGTGGGCGGGATGCCCATCACTGACAGTGACGGCGTCCTGGTCGGAATGGTCACTGAGCGGGATATCATGAAGGTGCTCGCCACCGAGAAGGTCGATCTCTGTGTCAATGACATCATGACCACCTCCCTCCGGGTGACCGACCCCGATTGTCCCATCGGGAAGGTTACCCGGGACATGACCACCCACCAGTTCCGGAGACTCCCGGTTGTGAGCAGCGATGTCCTCTACGGCATCATCACCACCAGCGACATCATGAAGTACCTGGGGACAAAAAAGGTCTTCGACCAACTGATCACCGGCGATGTGGCAGAAGTGATGGGGCTTCCGGTCAGGAACCTCGTCTCCTCAAACCTCGTCACCACGTCCCCGGACAAGGGTGTCAATGAAGCGGCCCGACAGATGCTTGATCGGAACGTGGGAGGTCTTCCGGTCATCGAGAGCACGCGGCTGGTCGGGCTGGTCACCGAATTTGACATGGTGAGGGCGCTCGCCAGGACGTGATGGCTCATGAAAGCAGCAGATGTAATGACGTCCCCTGTCTATGTGGTCGGGCCCGCCGAGAATGTGGCCCATGCACGGAACCTGATGCTGAAGCACCAGATATCCCGGCTCCCGGTCATCGAGAAAGGAACGCTGGTCGGGATCATTACCAAGAAAGATATCGGATACCGGCTGCGCCAGACCGAACCGGCCTGGAGACGCCGGCCGATCGACCATATCCCGGTATCGGTGCTGATGACCCCGGATCCGGCCACGGTCGGCCCCGAAACCGGTATCAGGGAGGTTTCATCCCTGATGATCGGGTGCGACATCAGCGGAATCCCGGTAGTGGAGAACGGCGAGGTGGCGGGAATTGTCACCAAGTCCGACCTGATGCGGTCGGCTCTCATCGGGAAGATCACGACCAAGGTCGAGGATGTCATGGAGGATGTGATCACCATCACCCGGTATCACTCCCTGACCCACATCATCGACCTGATGCAGGAGCGCAATGACACCGTGGTGGTGGTCAACAACGACGGGACTCTCGCCGGAATCATCACGGAAAGCAACCTCACATTCTTCATCTACGCTGACGAAAAATCGGAACTTCCGGTGAAAGATGTGACCATGCTCCGCAAGGAAGCCCATGCCGGACGGAAATCCTTCCGGCACGTGGTGGAGATGGCAGCAATTGCCGAAGACTTCATGTCCCGCCCGGTGATTACCATCACCCCCGGTGCTCCGGTGAGCGAGGCGGTTTCCCTCATGCGGGAGAAGAATATCAACAGCCTGGTTGTCGTGCAGGAAAACGAGATCAGGGGAATCATAAAGAGAGACGATATAATCAGGGAAGTGGCGCAATGAGCGACGAACTTTTTATCAGGGATGTCATGTCCCGTCCGGTTACTATTTCAAAATCAGCAGTGATTACCGAGGCACTCGACAAGATGCTCGATGAGGGCATCGACCCCCTCATCGTGCTGAACAACAATACCGTGGTGGGAACGGTCTCGCGGATGAGTATGGCCGAGAAACTGGGGACCCGGCGGAACTCGGCCATATCGCCGAATTCTATCCATGTCGCAAATACGGTCGAGGAAGACTTTACCACGGTCTACCCGGACCAGGACATCGAGATCCTTATCCCCCTCCTCCAGGCCTACAAGATGGTGGTGGTCTACGATGACGATCACCGGCTTATCGGGAAGGTCACCGCCCAGGATCTGCTCAGGCGGTACCGGCCGGAGGTCCCCCTGATTGAGGTAATGGAGAAAGCCTGTACTATCGATACGGAAGAACGCGTGGTACACCTCAGGAGGAGAATGATCGATGACACCATCCTCCGGTTCATCGTGACCGAGCACGAGCAGGTGGTCGGGATCGTGACCGAAACCGACGTTGCCGTTGCGATGCGGAACTTCCGGGAGGTCGTTGACGATAAACACCAGGATCACCGGATCCGGAACCTGCTGGTGAAAGATATCATGAGCAGCCCGGTGATGTCCATGGATGCCGGATGCAGCCTCGATGATGTGATCGACCTGATGATTGCGAAGAATATCAGCACGATCCCGATCACAGCCGGGGACCGGCTGGCCGGAATCATTACCAGGGAATCCCTCATCAGGGCCCTCTGAAACCTTTTTTTACCAGCAACCAGCCAGCTGCCGGCATTTTCCGGTGGGAATTATTATCTGGAAGCAATGGAAACGTGATTGAAGAACATGACGCTTACACCGACTGATCCGGTAGTACCCCGGGCAAACGTGGCCGATCTCCTTGACGGGATGAGCAGGACCGGTTTCCAGGGGCGGAGACTCGGGGAGTCGTTCAGGATCTGGCAGGCAATGCTCGGGGATCCTGACTGCACCATCCTGCTCGGGCTCTCCGGGGCGATGGTCCCGGCCGGGATGCAGCGGTGCCTCATGACCCTGGCAGAGCGGCACTATATCGACGCTATCGTCTCTACCGGTGCAAACATCTTTCACGATCTCTGCGAGCACTTCGGCATCCACCACTACCGGGGCCACCACCACGTGGATGACGGGGAGCTCTTCCGGCAGGGGATCGACCGGATCTACGATGTTTTTGCCTACGAGGAGGAGTTCCGGGGGATCGATGCACGGATCGCCGAGTTCGCCCGGGAGATCGCCCCGTTCTCGGGGTCATCGGCAGAATTCATCCGGAATCTCGGTGAATACGCCGTCCGGGAACGCCCGGAAGGACAATCGCTGACAGCCACCTGCGTCAGGGAGGAGATACCAGTCTTCATCCCGGCCCTCGCTGACTCATCGATCGGGATCGGGCTGGTTATGGCAAGGAGAGACGGGGTGGCCGTGGATGTGGACCAGCTGACCGATGCCGACGAGATCACCAGGCTGGTGGAGCGCTCGGCAAAGACCGGCGTCATTTACATCGGTGGCGGCGTCCCCAAGAACTTCATCCAGCAGACCCAGGTCATCGCCTCCATCCACGATGCCGGTCTGCAGGGTCATGCCTATGCCATCCAGTATACTACCGATGCCCCTCACTGGGGAGGGCTCTCGGGATGCACCTTTGAAGAGGCCATCTCCTGGGGGAAGGAAGCCCGGGACTCTCCCCATGTCCAGGTTTTCTGCGATGCAACCATCGCACTGCCGCTCGTGACCTCGGCGCTGGTTGCCCGGGATGTGAGGCGGCGGGGATACTGACTTTTTTCCCGGTACCGGCCGGAGTACGTACCCAAAGGGTTAATACCCGTCCATTCCAATAATGGTGCACCATTCATGGAGTGGCACTGTCCGGTGCTGCGAGTGTCAATACGACGCGAGTTTCTCTGTTGAGGTAGCCAAGCCTGGTATGGCGCAGGTTTGCTAAACCTGTGTCCCCCTGGGACTCGAGGGTTCAAATCCCTCCCTCAGCGCTCAAGAATCTCAGTCATGGAGGATTGGATGGCTCAGGAAGAAGAGAT
>JAAEES010000213.1 GCA_013415575.1 Methanomicrobiales archaeon
AACGTTTGACCACAACGGACAGATTGCTTACATCAACGGGATCGTGGAAGATGTGACCGACCAGCGTGTTCTCGCCCGGAAACTGGCGTCGCTCCAGGGATTCGATTCCTGAACGGTTATCCGTTTCACTGGAGAAATCTGCATTCCAGAAGGATCTATAGAGGATATGAGTGCCTTTCCAGGAACCTCCCATTCCACGGGGAATATCCATGTATACCTGGAAGATGCGGACGACCCCCACAACCATACCGAGATATCTGAAGCGTCAGTTTATTCCCGAAGCATGAGGATACGAAACCTGACCAGGCTGATGCTGTAAGGTCATATACACGGTCACTATGTCTGTTCCCGGGATTATCAGGCCGCTTCGGGTGCCGGTAAAGTAATCTCGGTATAATACGGCGGGTAAAATATGATCCTTCCTGCCCGGAGCGGATCGGTGAAGACTACCCGATCCCCGTCCCGGTTCGCAGTAATCACGTAGGAATAGAATCGCAACCGCTTGTACTCGGGCATCCTTACCAGGTCATCAAGTTGTTGCGGGGAGGTATTATTGTACTTCGGGAAGACCTGCTCAGGACCTCGTCCCGAGAGGAGATTCAACAAAGAAAGGATATACCTCTCATCATCTTCTTCGAGTATGAACCACCGGAGAGGGTGAAGTGTGGGGATGGCTCTCCCCCGGGTGCCGGCCCGTACGGCAAGGGCGATGCCGCCGCTGGCGAGAATGAACAGGATGAAGAATGCGCCATATTTCCATATCAGGCTTGCAGCGCCCAGTCCTGACAGGGAGATGGTGACAAAGATGAGGCTTGCTGCGAAGAGGACGAGGCTTGGGCCAGGGAATATCCCTGCCGTATACTTCTGGGGAGAGACTGGATAGAGGAGTGGGATTCCCGGGTAGGCGAGCGCATCAAGCAAGAGATGAGTGAACGTCCCGAAAATGAAAAAAAGTGCCATCAGGACCCAGGTGAAGGCCTGTTCAGGAACGGGAAATGCTCCCCCTGCAACGGCAACAGCACTGCCGGTGAGAGCAAGGGGCGCCATGGCAACAGCTCCCGGGATGCTATGGGTGACCCCCCCGTGGGTAAACATGTACAGTGACGGGTAGCGATCGGAGAACGGTTTAAAGAAAATATCGATATCCGGAATGATGGCCCCCAGCACCAGGGCAAAAAGATATGGCCCGGAGAGCGTATGTTGTGCAGCAAGCATGACCGCAAGGGCATGAGTCAGGGAGTCCACCTCAGATCGTTCGTCCCGCCAACTCAAAAGGATAAGGTCCGTGCACCCCTGAAAAGTAGCAACAACACCCAGTCATCCGGCATCAAGTATCCTGATCCCGGACAGTGAAGGAAATTCCTCCGTCGGATATCGTAATTGCCCTGGATTGCCAGTAGACCAGCGCATCTGTGCAGGTGAATGATGGCAACTATCGAAAAAATGGATTTGCCGCGGGAGAGCATTAAAGTCTGAAAAGTTGGTAAGAGAAGAGGAAGACCCGGTGGGGCCTGTTCGCCGGATGATTCCGGTCAGACGGGGTGATATTCCTTTACCGGCACCATCGGGGTATACCCGTCGAGGACGCGGGAAAGGTCACGGTACCCCACAACATAGAGATGCCGGCGGATGAGGGCGGTCAGATCCTGTTTCCTGGAATCGAGTATGGGTGAGAGCCAGGCAGTTCCTTCCCGCTCGCCGGTCTGGTCGACGACCTCGACCATACCGTGGACCATCAGGGCAGGGATATCCTCCGGGGTAATAAAATATCTGGCTCCGGATATCTCCATTGAGAGTCCCCGGCCCGAGCGGCGTGCGGTGCCCGCACGTGTATATGAGACG
>JAAEES010000214.1 GCA_013415575.1 Methanomicrobiales archaeon
GCATCATGCCCGGTGGCATCGACGGCAAACCGGCACGTGATGGTCAGGGGGTCGACATGGAGTCCGGCCATCTCAACGGGAGTCCAGTTGATCACCAGCCCTGAGAGCCGGCCCTCAGCCCTGACCATGACATCCTCCACGGTCATGAGGTTGAAGAACTCTGCTCCGGCATCACAGGCTGCAGCGGTAAGTTTGGCGACGGCCTCGACCGAGGATGCAACCCAGTAACCGTCCCCATAGGGTGCGGAACGGATGGAGAAGCGGTCAAGGAGCCGTTTCGCCTCATCCTGGACTACGATTCGGGGAAACATCATACCTCCGCCCCACATCCCTCCACCGACCGAGAGTTTCTTCTCAATGACTGCCACCTTCAGTCCCTGCTCGCCGATGAATGATGCCGCTGCGAGGCCGGAGGGCCCGCCCCCGACAACAGCAACATCGATATCGGTGTAGTCGAGGAGTATCTCCATCTGGGTTGCAAGGATTGCCCGGGTGATTATTCGCTCGTCCAGCTCCATCCCGTTCACTCATCCTCATTTTTCCTTCTCTTCTGTAATAAGAGAGACCATTTGAACCAGCCCGGGGACATCCCCGGCTCCCGCCGCGCTGTCCGGAGAGCTGCGCTGACCTGTCTGAAAACCGGTAATTCCTTTCTGTTTTCCCATTCCGGCTTCGGATTTCCGGGTAAGGTGAGAATGTTTATGAACCCCTCACACCGTACATTGATGCATGAAGGTATGGAAACGTGACTGGGGCCTGACCGCGAGGATATGGCTGACCATGTTCCTGCTGTTCCTGGTCTATCTCGCCTTTATCGCGATACTCTCCATGCTTGGTATCGGCCTTCCTTTCCTGGTGCTGCTGGTATTTGTGATGGCGTTCATCCAGTACTTCTTCTCTGACCGGCTCGTGCTCTGGAGTACCAGGGCACGGGTAATCGATCCGGATGAGTACCCCGAACTGCACCAGATGGTCGAGAAGTGTGCCTCCGAAGCCGGCATTCCCAAACCCCGGGTTGCGATCATGCAGACCCCTGTGCCGAATGCCTTTGCCACCGGACGGAGCCCGAAGCATGCAGTGGTGGCGGTAACCGATTCGATTATGCGGCTGCTCTCACCCCGGGAGCTTGAGGCGGTGCTTGCCCATGAGATATCCCACATCAAAAACCGGGATGTACTGACGCTCACCATTGCCAGTTTCGTGGCCATGATCGCTGCCCTGGTGATGAACAACTTCCTCTTCGCCGCGATGTTTGGCAGGAGGGACAGCGGGGGAGCCTGGGTTCTTGCCGGGATTGCGGCAGTGGTGGTGTACTTTGTCGCCCAGCTCCTGATCATGGCCCTCTCCCGGTACAGGGAGTTCTCTGCGGACCGCGGAAGTGCGTACATCACCGGCCAGCCCCGCGACCTCATCTCGGCACTGGAAAAGATCAGCACCAGGATGAACTATGTCCCTGCTCCCCAGAAGCAGGCGGTCGAGACGGCAAACGCCTTCTTCATCATCCCGGCGCTGTCCGGAAGAACCATCATCGAGCTATTCTCGACCCACCCGCCACTCGAGAAGCGCATTGCCGCCCTCGAACAGGTCGAGCTCGAGCTGAAAGGCCTGGCATAACAGCAATACCTTTTTTATAGGGGATTCCGGTTCCGTTTCGTTCTATCAAGAGAATCCGCCGAATCGCACATCCGGAGCAGACGCGGAACAAAAGTAATAATATTCCGGAAATCCATATACAAAGGCGCAAACCTGCATCGATGGTCTAGTGGCATGACTTAGGCCTTCCAAGCCTATAGCCCGGGTTCAATTCCCGGTCGATGCACTCAGGGCTCGTGGTCTAGCTG
>JAAEES010000215.1 GCA_013415575.1 Methanomicrobiales archaeon
GGGAGTGCCGGTATCGGTGCCACCCGGTCGAGCAAGTACGTACCGCTGAAGTGATGGACATGGCACGCACAGGGTATTCAACACCAGTTTCGGGCGACACCATGGCACGGGGAAAGGCAAATGAACTGCCTATTTCTCCCAAGCATGCCATAGAGATTGCCAGTTTCATCAAAAACAAGAAGACCGGAGAGGTGGTCGCCTATCTTGAAGAGGTCGTCGCCGCAAAGAAGGCCATCCCCTTCCGGAAGTTCAACCGCAAGGTCGCCCACAAGCGCGGACTATCAGGCTGGGATGCCGGCCGTTATCCCCGGAAGGCATCCCTGGCCTACATCCGGCTCATCCATTCGGTCACCAAGAATGCCGAGTATCTCGGTCTTGATACCGAGAACCTCCGGATCATCCACGTGGCCGCCAACCGTGGAAGAGGGTTTGAGGGGATGTTCCCGAGGGCCATGGGCCGGGCAACCCCGAAGCGCCGGGAGACCGTGAACATCGAGATCGTGGTACAGGAGGTGCAGTGATGGCGGTGGAGAGAAAATTCATTGCAGAGGGCGCTCGACGGGCCCGGGTGGAGAAGCACCTGGTCAAAGAGCTCAAGCGCGCCGGATACGGCGGAATGGACCTGCAGAGGACTCCCCTCGGCACCCAGGTCACGATCTACGCCGAGAAACCGGGCATCGTGATCGGCAAGGGCGGAAAAGTGGTCCGGCAGCTGACCCAGGACCTCGCCACCGATTTCGGTGTCGAATCACCCCAGATTGAGGTTCAGCAGGTTGCGAATCCGAGCTTTAATGCCCAAATCATGGCCGAACGCCTTGCAAACGCACTGGAGCGGGGCTGGTATTTCCGAAAGGCAGGATCGAGCATTATCAGGCGGGTTATGGAATCCGGGGCTCTGGGATGCGAGGTTATCATCGCCGGGAAGCTCACCGGTTCCCGTGCACGCACCCAGAAATTCACCCAGGGCTACATCAAGCACAGCGGCGAGCCGGTCAACACCATTGTCGAGAAAGGATACGCCGTCGCCGTCAAGAAGCTCGGCACCATCGGTGTCCAGGTCAGGATAATCCCGCCCGATGCCAAGCTCCCCGACCACTTCGAGATGATCAAACCGAAGGTGAAACCCCTGCCGGCACCGGATATCGAAGTTACCGATGTGGGTGAGGATGTGGATGACCAGATCATTGAGGAATTTGCCGAAGAGACCATTCTGGAGGAACGGTAAATGGCGATATTCCGCGCAAGTGACATCAGGCAGCTCTCTGATGTCGAGCTGCAGGAGCAGATGGATAAGCTGAAGATCGAGCTGATCCAGCACAACGGTAAAGTCAGCGCGGGAGGGTCTACCGAGAACCCCGGGAGAATCCGGGAACTCCGCAGGACCATTGCCCGGATGATGACCGAGCAGAACCAGAGGAGACCTGCATGATCGCTCCCCGGAACATCCTGCGTCACGAGTTCATCGGACTGGATGTTCTGGTCGTGGAGGCAGCAAATCCCCTGCACCGGGGCATCAGCGGCCGTGTTATCGATGAAACCAGAAACACCCTCGTCATCCGCACCCAGTGCGGTGACAGGAGAGTACCGAAACCCTCTACCCGGTTCAGGTTCTCCCTCGATAAGGGTGTGCTGGTCGAGGTTGACGGTTCAGCGCTGGTAATGGCTCCCGAAAAGAGAATCACGCAGCATACAAAAAAGAGAGGACCATAATGGCAAGAGATATTGGATTGGGCGTCCGGCAGCCTGAAGAGGCATGCAGCGACGCAAACTGTCCGTTTCACGGCAGTTTACCGGTGC
>JAAEES010000216.1 GCA_013415575.1 Methanomicrobiales archaeon
GACGCCGCAGACGGCCATGCTGATGACCCGCTGCCATCCTGATAGGTGCATCCATGCGAGGAAAGCCAGGAAACCGAAGAAGACGACAAAGAAGAGGACGTGTCCGCTGGGGTAGCTGTACTGGTTGAAGGATACGAAGAGGTCCGCAGGGTTCAACGGGAAGGTTGGCGGTCGGGGGCGGCCGACCAACACCTTGATGATTGCCGCGAGCAGGACGCTGCTCAAGGTGGCGACCACGAATACCGCTTCCAGGTACTTCTTCTGGATGATGCAGAGTGCCGTGACTGCTCCCACCAGGAGGACCGGGATCCAGCCGTCCCCGAGGGAACTCACCGCACCCATGATCGCGGCAAACACCGGGTTGTCCTCTTCCTGCAGCTCGTGGGTGACCTTCAGGTCGAAGGGAAAGACGGCAAAAGCATGGGCGGCAACGGAGAGGGCGATGCCGCTGGCAAGCAGCAGCAGCAGAACGGTTTCCAGTCTTCGGCCCATGAGAGACTCCGGGTTAGACTTTCTTTTGCATGATCATCAAAATACTCATGTATTGTGTCCGTCGCTTCCTTGTACGTATCCTTGTTTCATGGTTTTATTTTAAAAGAGACGACTGATATGGTCCGGTGAAACACTACGGTGACCGACAGTACCTCACAACAATTTGCAGGCGAACTCCGAAGCTTCTTCGTATGATCGCTCCTGAAGTATTTACGGCATTTGCAATGGCAATTGGCATTCAGTTTATCGTCATTTCAGTGCTGGCCCTGGCGGAATGGGAAACCCGGATTCAAGCTATAGGGGGATCCAGTTCCTTCCCAAGGTTCACGACCCAGCGTGCCATGCACGCCGTAACCGGGGTGATACCGGTGGTTTGGTTATCACAAGGAGAAATCGTAAAAACACCGGACACCTACATTCCCCTGTCGTCCGGAGTGAACAACGTGGCAGCGGAACAGGTCTGTCTCCAGTGCGGTAAATGCTGCGAGCGGTGGGGATGGGACCAGAAAGGAATTGTTGAAGATCTCATTCCGTGGCTGGAGAAGAACCGCACGGATATCCTGCAGCACGTCTCCATCCGCCTTTCCGGTGGAAAACGGGTCAGTGGTACCGATATCACCGCAGGAGATCTCTCCCGGATCGTCCGGATATACTACTGGCAGGATCCCGCAGGGAGAAAGATGCGGGAGTGCCCGTTCTTCAGGAGGGATGACGAGGGGAAGGCATTGTGCGGCATCCACGACGTCAAACCGAGGGTCTGCCGGGAATTCACTCCCTGGACGTGGCAGAACCACGAGTTCTACGGGAACTGCCCGGCATGCCGGGAGAAGACGCCGTAGATCGGCCCTGGTTATTGGAGGGAAAAATTACCGGGGTCCCGATTTCCGAACAGCCCCGGCAATAAAGCCGCCGATACCTGCAAGGAGTGCAAGGTACAGGGTGAGCGTCACGAACAGGATGTATCCGGTGCTTACCGGAGGGAGATATTCAGCTATCGGAGGTGATACCATCCCGGCAAGGATGACCAGAGCGATCACGATGGTGGCCAGGATCCCGGCTGTGAACCCTGCTTTCCCGCCGTTCATGATACCCCCTTTCGCAATGAGCCCTGCAACGAATCCACCAAGGAGGGGGCCCAGGAAAGGAATCATCAAATCGACGATAATGATAATGATCCCCCCGATTCCTGTCCCCATCCAGAAATTCTTCTTAATATCGTTCATACCAGGTTTCACCGGACAGGGATGGAACAATCGGATATATAAATATGGGGTGTCCCGGACATCCGCAGATCATCATAAAATAGCTCACTGTTCCAGCGGACCTCCCGGACCCTACAGAGAGCATGCGGTCATGCATGTCCTGGAAAACCGGAAGAAGAGCAGGAACCACTTGTTGGCAGCATGGAATACCCTCATCTATCGGGATTCTTATGTCACGCCGTCCGGGATGCTGTGGATTGGCCAGGGTATCAGTGATATCGGGGAACATGAACAATCCGGGAGCAGGCATCATTCATGGAAACGGGAAGGTCGGAAGAGGCTTTCAAGAAACAGGAGCCGCTTGAAACGGTTCTGTTGTTCAACACCGCACGACTGGATTCAACGAAATCAACGGATAGGATGAGCATCATGTCAACAGGAGCATTCCAGGAAAAAAGGAATGAGGGATTACAGGTACCGTTGCTTGCGCAATACGACTGCCAGGCCGGCAACGGAAAGACCCGTCACCACAAGGAGGGGACTGACGGGAGCCACCGTGGTGGGGGGAGCTGCAGGGGCCAGTGCTGCGCTGATCTGGATGTTCTGGCCACCGACGACCTGCCCGGTCGTTGAATACGGGGTGTAGCCCTGCATCTTTATCTCGACCGTATACGTCCCGGGTGTTACATTCTGGAACGAGAGCGGGGTGATCCCGAGGAAGACACTGTTCACGTATACTTCCGCACCGCTGGGAGTCGAGACGATTTCTGCCGTAGCTGTGGTCGGGGTGACCGGTGCAGTCTGGAGTTGTGCATGCATCTGGACCAATTTCCCGGCTTCAACGGAGACCTGTGCCGAATAGTCCTGGAAGCCTGATTTCTTCACCACAACGGTGTAGGTGCCGGGAGCAAGGTCATTGATGTCCAGTGAATCATCGACGGGGGTGAACCCCTTGTAATTGCCGTTTACGAAGACCGATGCCCCGGTTGGTGTCGAGGTGACCTGCAGGTCCCCGGTATCCGGGTTCACTTCCGCGGTAAGGGTCGCTGTCAGGGTCGTAACCTGGCCAGCGGCCACCGATACCATCTGGGACCAGGGCTCATAGCCTGCCTCGGAGAGGGAGACGAGGTGGGAACCGGGTGCGAGGTTTCCGACAATCTGATCGGTTTTTCCCTGGGAGATCCCATCAACAAAGAGCCCGACACCCTTGGGAGTCGAACTTACAGAGATTCCGCCGGGATTGATAACCCTCTCAAGGGTGACGATAACATTGCTTGTCTCTCCGATGGCGACGCTGAAATCTTTCAGGGTGGTCTGGTAGCCTGGTTTTGCCACAATGATATTGTGCGTACCAGGGGCAACAGCAGTAAAGGTTCCCGGGGTGAACAGGTACGCTACTCCCCCATCGAGAACGGCGGTAGCACCAGGTGGGGATGAATCAACATAGATGCTCCCGGTGGTATACACGCTCGCCGTGGTGCCGGGCCCGGTCTGGAGAGTTACTTCTGCTGATGCCACCCCGATCATCATCAGGGCCAGCACCAGTATTAGAACATGAGAGTTTTTCATGTGCATCACTTCACGCAGAGAATCTTTCACCAGGGATAAATAGCTTTCAGGTGACCTGCAGTGAGATTCCAAT
>JAAEES010000055.1 GCA_013415575.1 Methanomicrobiales archaeon
GTCCAGGAGATGACCTGGAGACCCTGGTCATGGCAGGCAGAGACCAGATCAGTGTCCAACAGATCATACTTGAGGAGGATGCCCTCAGCTCCCAGGCCGGCTGCCTGTTCCGCGATATCCCCATCGTTCCGGGATATGATCAGGCCGGTCTTCGCCCGGGGCAGGAGCCGCCGTGCAGCAGGAATGCATTCCGCATGAAACGAGACAATCCAGAGGTCGTCCGGGGCCTGCCGGGAAAGCACCCCGCAGACAACGGTTTCACTCCCCGGCTCCTTGATCTCGCAGAAGAGGCCGCATGAACTCCTGACCTCCCGGCACACCTCCTCAAGGGTTGGGATCTGCTCCCCCTTTCCGGCATCGAGTGTTCTGAGTTCGGCAAGGGTGAACGAATTCACCGGACCCCTCCCGTCCGTTGTCCGGTCAACCATGGCATCGTGCATGACCACCGGCACCCCATCCCTGCTCAGCCGGGCATCTATCTCCACGTAGTCAGCGCATTTCATTCCTTCCCGTATGGCACGGAGAGTGTTTTCCGGTTCGACCGCCTTTGCTCCCCGGTGACCGATGATGAACATATGTGCAGTTCAGGGTACAGACTACATAAATGCAGCCCCGGAACGCGAACTGCTTCCAACAAAGTGCTGGTCCGGACCCGGAAAAGAGGGGACTGAATATTCACGACAATTCCGGCCCGGTGCGGCCTTCGATAATTGAAGTGCGGCGTCTGCTTCGGTTTCACCGTCTTCGAATGCCCCGACACCGTCACCCGACATCATTTCCCACCGGTCTTTTTCCGGACAATGAAAAAAGAAAGCGATTCCGACTTATAGGTTATTTCTCCGGTTGTCCGGGAAGAATCACTCACTCCACGATTGGGAATGAACCGGATTCCTGCACTCCGGGAGGACCACGCACCGGTCTTCCCATCGACAGCTCACTCCTGCTCCCGGATCATGGTGAGCATCATCTTGAACCGGGCAACCGCAGACACTGCATGCGGGATGTTCGCCGGCATGATGATGGTCTCCCCCTCTTTCAGGTTGAAGGGTGTTCCCCCGATGGTAATCTCTGCTTCGCCATCGAGAACGGTGAGGACCGCATCAAAGGGGGCGGTGTGTTCCGAGAGGCCCTCGCTTTCATCGAAGGCAAAGAGGGTGATGTTCCCGGCTTTTTTATTGATGATCATCCGGCTGGCAATGGTCCCTTCCTGGTAGACGACCAGGTCTTTCAGTGAGAGGACTTTCCCTTTCAGCTCTGTGCGGGTATCGGTGGTCATGGTATCATCGTTTCTTTGATTGCAGTTGTCCGGTACGTTCTCCCATTCGGACCATGGTTACTCCTTCTTCTCCGTTCCGGCGGCTTTCCTTCCGACCCGGGTATACTCAAGCGCCCCTTCGACCGGACAGGCATCGAGGCAGCGGTGGCAGAGGTAGCACTCCGCTTTCAGGTCGTTTCTCTTCGCTTCGTTGGTAGGACAGGCCTTCTCGCATTTTCTGCATTCGATACACGCATCGGTCCGCTGGATTTTATACCGGCTTGCCATTGCCGGGACTGATACGAGTGCCCCGAACGGGCAGAAGAACCGGCAGAATGGCCGGTACAGGAAGAAGGACAACCCGACGATGACCAGGAACACAAAGAAACCGGCGGTGAGGACGAGATGGAAGAAATCCCCGACACCGAAGAGACGAAGGATTGAAAGCGACAGAAAGACCCCAGCCCCGATGAACACAAAAAAGAATGCCCAGCGGAAGAGGTATGGCAGGAGCTTGCTCCTCATACGGAGTTTCGGCACCGGAAGCAGGTACCCGAGCTCCTGGACCGCACCCACCGGGCAGAGATACCCGCAGTAGAACCGGCCGAAGAGAAAGGAGAGTACCAGCATAATAGCAAGACCGATGACCGCAATGGCGATCGGTCCGCCGATGCCCTGGACATCCCGGAGCACCAGCTGCTGGAACTGCCAGGGAATAATCGGAGAGAAGATGAGGAACCCCAGCGCAATCGTGATCAGGAGCAGGGAAATTCCCTGCCAGCGTTTCCACCGCTTCGTGTACCAGAGGACGAAGAGGACGATGAAGAAGACCAGGGCATACAGGAACCCGATAAATCTGTACTGTTCAAAGGCCATGCCGATCACCTGACTACACTCCTCCTGTGACCCCATACCCTAAATTGATAGTGATCCACGCGGAGATGCCTGATCATGAAGATCACGGACGTGAGCACCCTGCCGGTCAGTCCCAACCCCCATCACGTCGATGCCCGGAAAGTCTACGAATCCCCTCATGCCGTCGCGGTGGTCATCACCCTGAAGCCCGGCGAGGCCCTGAAGAAGCATATCACCGCCGTGGATGTCTTCTTCTACGTCCTTGAGGGGATCGGGTGCGTTGAGATCGGTGATGAGCGCACCACGGTAGGAAAGGATATGCTGGTCGAGAGCCCGGCACGGATCCCGCACCGGTGGATCAACGAGAGCACCGGCCTCTTCCGGGTGCTGGTGGTCAAGGTTCCACGACCGGCAGAAGAGACAAAACTGCTGTAGGTATGATCAACCCTTTTCTATCCCCGGATACGGGAAAGATATGCCAGGGGGATTTCGTCCCTGAACACGATGGAGAGCGGGTGATTCTGCCATGAGCCTGGTCATTGCCTATACCGGTTCGAGGGGGGCAATCATTGCCGGCGATATGCGGGAGATCCGGTTCGGCGGCGAAGATGCCGCCATTGCTGCCCTTGAACAAGAACTCTACCGCGGAACGATCGTGAACGACGACCAGCTCATGCGCAGGGCAGAGGAGCTCGGAGTCACAATCCTGGTCAGGGATGACAAGGAAAAGGTCCGGGAGCGGGACGGGATCCTCACCGGGGAGGTCACCGAGTCTGAGCACGGCATCCTCCGGGTCCGCCGGCTCTATGTCTCTGCCGGGCACTATGCAATCGCCGATATCGAAGGATCCCGGTTCGATCTGAAAGGGAGGGGTGACACCAGCACCTTCGTGGTTCTGGGAAACGATCTCACGAAGCAGATCGCATATGCTGCGATACAGAATTACTGGAAAAACGGCACCCTTGAAGATGCTGTCAGGGTCATTGTCAGGGCCATGGAAGAGGCAGCTGCCCGGACCGCCTCGGTGAGCAGGAAGTACCTCCTCCTGCAGACACGTCTGACCTTCAGCCCCGATGCGGTGATTGAACAGGATCGGAGGGCATGCGCCGCGAAAGGAGAGGGATGAAGCCGGATCAGCGTATCCACGGGTGACCGTCTGACACGGCTGAGCTTCTTTCCATAAGACCGGTATCAACCGGACAGGGAATCCCGTGCCATCATTTTTCTCCGGTACACCAGGTAGATGACCGCGAGGGTCCCGATGATGAGCACGGCAACGGCCAGTCCCAGGGCAGGGTTGGCCAGGATCAGCTCTTTAATAAACTCTGCACCGAGGGCAATGGCGGTGCACCCGATAATCGAACCGATAGTGATGGCAAGGAGGACCTTTCCAGGGGAGAGCCCGATCATCCGTCCGACCAGGGTAGCACCGATGCCCCCGCTCCCCTGCAGGGGAAACATCACGAACATCACCACCCCGGCGAAGTAGAACCGCTCGAGCCACGGCCGGCGGGCAAAGAACTGCTCGCCATTGGCGATGAACTTCCGGATCCACCTGCCGAGCCCGGGGATCTTCAGGGCAACATCAAAGTTCAAAGCCATGAAGAGGCCGGTCAGGATATCCATCAGGATGATGGTGAAAGCCATCAGCCACCAGGGAAAACCTACCGCGATTCCGAGAGGGATGACCGATTCCTTTCCTGCCGGGGGGAAGATGTAGGCGAGCATGAAGCCCCCGAGGATCAGCCATCGCTCATACGGAATAACGGTGATGAGGGGGATATAGTAGCAGAGCCCGATGGCGAACGGGAGGATGATCCTGATGATCCGTTCCGGGAGATGGACCGGGCGCGACGGGGCGAGCTCCAGGGCGGCTATCCGGAACGAAGGAGGCCTCATATGATACTCTGAAGAAGTGGCATGGGAATTGCGATATGTCTTGTGCTGGCCGGCTGCTCCGGTTCCATAGCTTACCATCAGCCGATATAAAGAAGAAATGCTTTATCATCCCGCACCTCAAACCGAACCTATAGAGGAGAGGAGACGCTGAATCCGAAAATAGCGCTCATTATCGAACAGGTTTTCCCCCAGATCGTCGATCGCCATATCTGCACCCGGTCATCCCTCCAGTCCGCCCGGGAGGGGCTTGACCGGTACCGGACTATGGGATACCAGACGATCCGGAATCTCCCGGAAGAAGAACGGGAGCAGAACCGGAAGGCACTCGACGAGGCCCACGAAGCCGCAGTCCGTCGGCTGGAAGAGTTCCATGAACACGAACCTGAAATGACAGGATCACCTGCCCGCTCCGGGAGCACGGACACATCCTGACCAGCAGAGAGTGCACTTCTTAACCGGGCAGATCCCATTCCTTTCCATGGCGCGGACCCTTTCTGCCCGGGATCTCGAAATCCTGAAGAAGCTTGCACCGGAACTGGACGACCCGCTCTGTCCGGCGTCCGGCCATGAGTTCTTCTCCATTCTCCCCCCTGTTGCAAACCACTTTGCCACCGATGACCAGGACTTCATCGAACGGGTGAAACGGCTCACTCCCGATGAGCTTGCCTACCTGGCCGGCCTCATCCTGAACGGGAGCGAGAGCGTCGGGTGTCTTCCTCCTGAGTCCCTGATCCTCTTCGTCGAGTATATCGCCGATATGATCTCGCTTGAGACCGCAGAGAAGATCGTCACCATCTACCAGGTCGGGGCATCCTGTGAGGAGGAGTGCTCCGGGTGACCGGGTTGTTCGCGGCCTTCACTCCGTGTCCCGGTCGGGGAACGCAATCCCTGCCCTCCTGCTGATGAACGATCGGCCGATGTTCTCTCCCATTCTCCGGGCCACCGCGATGGGAAGCCCGATGGCGAGGATGTCAGCCGGGAGGGCATGATTGACGGTCGGGTCCTGCGGACCCATGAAGGCCGATTCCGCCGGCGCTCCGGCCGCTATTCCTGCCGGATAGGTAACCAGGGTGCTGCAGGCCGGGCCCCAGGGGACGAGCACCGGGAAGAACGGTTCTGCCCGGTCGAAGTGGACCAGGGCGGCCATGTTCCGGATCTGCTCGGCGGTCCCGAAACAGGATACCGCCCGGACACCCTTCTCTTCTTCCGGGACTGATTCGCAGGTGCGGATAACCAGGTAATTTCCCGCCGGGGTGATCGGACCGATGGCATCAAAACAGGCGTCGACCAGTTCCGGTCCCGCTTTCAGATACTCGGCCGGGGCGTCCGGTATATCCGGGCGCCCGGTGGAGACGAACCAGCTGATGGCAGGGGGCCGGCTGATGTATCCGGTATGGGAGAGGCCTCCCGGGCAGCAGCCCTGCCGGACATCCGCGCCAAGGTAGACAGCTGATGGGGCATCCTCCATCGCCATCCGGGTCATGGTCACTGCGATGCACCGGTGGACGGAGGGGAGGGGGACCGCATCAGTGGGAGGCTCTTCTGACCCGGAGACCGCAAGTGGTTTTGTTGTCAGCCGGAATGCGGTGGCGATCATCCTGCCCAGTTCACGAACCGTAAGGTCAGGCATATGCACCACTGGGAGCTCCTTCCCTATAGCACTTCATGCTCCCGGCACCGGAACGACTCCTGCTTTCAGCGAATCCGGGGACCGGTGCCTCCCGGTTTCCGGACGCATTCCGCGATTCTTAAGAGGGGGTTCGACAAGTACCTGCCATGCAACTGGAGTTCTGGTCACTGGCATGTCTCCTCACCGCGGCAGGAATCATCGTTTCAGGATGCAGCATGCTCCTGAAAGAGCCGGAGGTCTCGGTGAAGGGGGTATCACCGGTATCGGCCGGCCTGAGCGAACTCGTTCTCGATGTAACACTCGACATTCAGAACCCGAACGCGATGGGAATTACGCTCAAGACCCTTTCATTCGATGTCTTCTACCAGAAGGGGAACGAGTGGATATTCCTCTCACATGGTGAACAGACCGGCATTACCCTGAAGCCAGGTCCTAACGAGGTGACTATCCCGGTAAGCGTTCAGAGTTCAGCCCTGCTTGGTTCCCTGTTCGACCTCATTACCAGGGGAGCAGTCACCCTCAGGATCGACGGAACTGCCACGCCGGATTTCCGCCTGTTTGCCCCGAACGTGCCGTTCTCCCGGACCGTGACCGTCAGCCTGTAGAGGCGCAAGGATGTGAGCGGGGATCAGGGTTCAGGGCTTTTTCCGGTGTACCCGGAGCACCCCCTTTTACTTCTCCCAGACTTCCATACCTTCCGGAACATTGTACTCGATCCGGTACGGAGCGAATTTCAGCACCACGAATTCCGGGTTTTCCGGCGTTTTGAAATATTCTTCCCACATCGGGTTCCAGTACTGCTTTTTCGTGGCGGTATCCTCATGAACAGAGCATTTTGCCTGGATCACCACATAAGGGTCTGAGAATTCCTTACATGACCATATGGAGAGGGCAACCTCCGGGTTCTTCCTGATCTGGGCCACCTTCCTCGATGCTGTCATGGTCGACCCGATGAGGGTCAGGTCGTCGAGGCCGGTGAGCGCCATGTACCGTACCGCCGGCTTCCCTTCTGCTATGGTGGCAACGGCAGCCACATGCACACCTCCCATGACCGGGAGGATTTTTTCTTTGAGTGCCATGGCATATCCTCCCGTCCAGAGATTATGAAGCTTGCCGCCAGTTCCTGACTCATGGAACCCCGTCATGGAACAGGCCCGACTACTACCTAAGGTTCTAATATACCGGTACCCTATATCCTCCCTGATTGCGTATGACTCC
>JAAEES010000056.1 GCA_013415575.1 Methanomicrobiales archaeon
AGTTCGGCAGCACTCAGAGCGGTGAAGAGGGCGACACATCCGGCGAGGGCAAAGGAAAGAATGACTGATGGTCCGGCCAGGCCGGATGCCACCCCGACCAGCACAAAGATACCGGCCCCGATAATCGCACCGATACTTACTGCAGCAGCCGACCATACCCCAAGCGATTTCTTCAGTTCGGGCATTGAAAGTGCCCTATTACTTTCGGAGTATATTAGCCTATGGTGGACTTAATTGGTAAAACACGATATTTGATAAGTCTGACTGCAGAGTGCAGGAAGAGGATTTATATATCATTGGATCGATGGGGCAGCACATGGAGAGGGATCAGTCGATCGCACCCGGTGATGATTTCTACCTTTCCGTGAACGGGGACTGGATTAAAGACCACCCTGTTCCGCCCGACAAGACCGCCTATGACGTCTTTACCGAACTCAATGACATCACCGAAGGACATATCCGGTCCCTCGTCGAGGAGGTTGCCGGGCATGCGGGTGCAGAACCCGCATCTCTCCAGAGGAAGATCGGAGACCTCTATCGCACAGGGATGGACACTGCTTCCATTGAGCGCCAGGGTCTCAATCCCATCACCGAAGATCTGGATCGCATCTCCCGTATACAGCAGGTTTCTGATCTGCAGGCCTTCATCGCGTTCCTGGTAAAATGCGGAATTGGTCCCTGTTTTGAGCTGTTTGCCGAGATCGACCCGAAGAACAGCACCATGATGATCGCAGGCCTTGCACAGGGAGGGCTCGGGCTTCCAAACAGGGAGTACTACCTGAAAGAAGATACCGAATCCGAAGAAATCAGGGCCAGGTACCAGGACCATATTGCGAAGATATTCCAGTTCCTCGGCACCTCCACCGGTTCCGCAAGAGAGGCTGCGAAGACGGTCATGGATATGGAGACGCGGCTGGCAAAGGCGTCCTATTCCCCGGAGGAGAACCGGGATCCGGAAGCAACCTATCATAAATTGAGCCCTGAGGATCTGAATGAGGTTGCCCCCGGAATAGACTGGGCGGCGTTTTTTTCCGCTATCGGCTACCCGGACGTGCGGGAGATGAATGTCCACCAGCCGCGCTTTTTCAGGGAGCTCGGCTCGATGATCTCCACTGTCGGGGTTGAAGAATGGAAGATATTTCTTCGCTGGAAACTGATCACCGCGCTTGCCCCGTTCCTTGATTCCCGTTTTGAGCAGGAGAATTTCGCGTTTTACGGGAAGGTCCTGAATGGCCAGCCCCGGATGAAACCCCGCTGGAAGAGGGTTTTGGCGACGATGGACTTTGCATTGGGCGATGCGGTCGGGAGGCTGTATGTGGAGCGATACTTCCCTCCGGAAGCGAAGAAGAGGATGCTCGACCTGGTGGAGAAATTACGGGAGTCATTCCGATCGCGGATCGGACAACTCTCCTGGATGGGCCCGGACACCAAGAAGGAAGCCCTGCAAAAACTCTCCCGGATAGACCTCAAGATCGGGTACCCTGACACATGGCAGGAGTACCTTGATCTGGAGAGCGATTCCGATTCTTATGTGATGAATGTTCTCCGGGCGATGAAGTATGATTTCATGAAGGGCCCTCAGGGGCTTGATAAGGTAGGAAAACCCGTTGACAGAACGACATGGTACATGCATCCCCAGACGATCAATGCCTATTATGATCCTGGCATGAATGAGATTGTCTTTCCGGCTGCCATTCTGCAGCCTCCGTTCTTCGGCATGGATGCCAACGATGCATCCAATTACGGGGCTATAGGTGCGGTCATCGGCCATGAAATGACCCATGGTTTCGATGATATGGGCAGGAAGTATGATCGGGACGGAAATCTCAGAGACTGGTGGACAGAGGACGATGAGAAGGAATTTATGCGGCGGGCAAAGGGCCTTGCCGATCAGTATAGTGCTGAGGAAGTGCTTCCCGGGCTCCCTGCAAACGGCCAACTCACCCTTGGGGAGGATATCGCTGACCTTGGCGGGCTCACCATCGCGTATCATGCGTATGCAAAGCTGCACAAGGAAGACGAAGAAGTCAGAGACTCTGAAGGATTCACCGATTTCCAGCGGTTTTTCATCAGTTACGCTACAATCTGGCGGGAGAATATCCGGCCGGAGGCACTCCGGAACCGGGTGCTGTCGGATGTCCATGCCCCAAATCGCCTGCGGGTGAACTGCGTGGTATTCAATATGCCGGAATTCTATTCCGCATTTCCCGGTATTAAACGAGAGAGCAAACTCTTCCGGCCCCCGGAAAAACGGCCGGAGATCTGGTAGCGGCAGGGTTTCATTATGGAAAGGGCATTCAGTGTCGAAGAGATTCGCCAGAAAGTACGGGCCCTGATGCCCGAAGTCATGGAAGACCTCAAACAGCTCATCAATTATCCATCGGTGGCTTTTCCAGGCTACCCCTCCGGGCCGGTCCTGGATATGGCAGATGCAACGGTTGGGGTAATCAAGAAGTATGGCCTGCAGGATGTCCATCTTCTCGACATCCCCGGAGGATACCCGGCAGTTTACGGGGAGATCCCGGCACCGCCCGGTGCGCCGACGGTGCTGATGTACGCCCACTATGACGTCCAGCCGGCGCGGAAGGAAGATGGGTGGGAGACGGATCCATGGACGCCGGTGTTGAAGAACGGACGTCTGTACGGGCGGGGAGCAGCCGATGACAAATCGGGGATCATGATCACTGCCGCCTCTCTTGGGGTATTTGAGGGAAGACCCCCGGTGGGGGTGAAGGTGATCATCGAGGGCAGTGAGGAGACTCCCGGCCACCTTGAGGAATTTGTCCCCCTTCACCCGGACTTCTTCTCCTGTGATGTAATCATGGTGGCCGATAACGGCAACCTGTCCGTGGGAGAGCCGGCACTCACCACGACGCTCCGGGGAGAGGTTTCCTGCATCATCGAGGTTCAGACCCTTGACCACGCGGTGCATTCTGGATCCTTTGGCGGAGCGGCGCCAGATGCCCTGGTCTCCCTGATCAGGATCCTCTCCACCCTCCATGATGCCCGCGGCAATGTCGCTGTGCAGGGTCTCCGGTCCTATCCGCAGAAGGAAGTCGAGTACCCGGAAGAGCTTTATCGGCGGGACTCCGGTCTGCTCGAGGGTGTGGATCTCATCGGCACCGGATCGCTTTCTGCACGCCTATGGTCAAAGCCCTCCGTGACCGTGATCGGGATTGATGCTCCCTCGGTCGGGGGTGCGTCCAACATCCTGATCCCCCGGGCTGCCGCAAAGGTGAGCATGCGTATTTCCCCCGATGCGGATGCCGATCATGAGCTGCAGATCCTTATGGATCATCTTCAAGCCGTCGCACCCTGGAATGTCCCTGTGAAGGTCACAAAGGTGAGCGTGAATTCAGGATTCGTCTGCCCGATAGACGGGCCCGGGTATGGGGCAGCCCGGAGGTCACTGGAGAATGCATTTGAAAAGCCGGTCGTGGAGATGGGTGCTGGGGGATCGATCCCCCTGCTGCATGTGCTCCGGGAGACCGTGCCGAAGGCAGAGTTTATCCTGTGGGGAGCGCAGGATGCTTCTTCTTCCCGCATACACGGGACTGATGAGAGCGTGGATATTTGGGAATTGGAGCGTTTCATCGTGGCACAAAGCCTGTTACTCAAGTCCCTTGGAGAAGGGAGATGAGATCGGTCAACACTCCAAGATATGAACCAGGTTATTGAATGGCGGGAAGTACACGGAGCGGAGGGCTCAGCATCTTCACGGCAATCGCATTTGCCGTGGGCAACATGGTCGGTGCCGGAGTGTTCGTATTGAGCGGCTTAATCGTTCATGTCGCCGGTCCTTCCGCCGTGCTCTCCTACCTCTTCTGCGGGATCCTGGTAACTTTCTCCGGATTGTCCTACTCTGCCCTCGCAAGCGTCTACCCGGAAGACGGCGGGGGATATCTCTTTTCCCGGCGTATGCTCGGGCCGCTACCTGGTTTCATCGCCGGATGGGCCATGTACATCAGCCTCACCATCGCCAGTGCATTCGTTCTCCTCGGGTTTGGTATCTATGCAAACCTCCTCCTGAACAGCTCGTATGACCCCCGTTATTTCGCCCTGGTCGGCCTCGTTTTGCTTTCCATCCTCAACATGAGGGGGGTATCCGAGGCCGGGAAACTGGAGACCGGCCTTGTCGTCTCCAAGGTTATCATTCTGCTGGCATTCATCGTTGCCGGGTTTATCCATATCAGTGCCAGCGATTTTACCCCCTTCTTAACCGCCGGAGCCGGAGGGATGCTGAAGGGCATGACCATGGTCTTCTTCGCCTATATCGGGTTCCAGGTCGTGGCCCTCATGGGTGGTGAGATCAAGGAATCATCAAGAAACGTGCCTCTTGCCACGCTGGCAGCGATCGGCATCGTCGCATTCATCTACATCGGGGTCATCATCGGGCTACTCTCGGCGGATCTTCCGGTATACGGCGAGGAAAGTGTCTTCGATGCGGCACTGGTGCTTTTCGGAAGTATTGGGGCTACGGTGGTTGCGCTCGGTGCAGTCTTCTCCACCCTGTCGTCAGCCAATGCCAATATTATCGGTGCATCCCGGATCACCATGGAGATGGCCTGCGAGAAGCAGATTCCAGGGAGGTTTGCCCGCCTGTCCCACGGTCAGCCGAAAAACTCCATCCTCTTTGGCACCCTTCTGGCCGGGGTGCTGATCATCTACGGGGATCTTGCGTTCGTGGTAAACCTGACCAATGTGACGACGCTTGTTACCATGGCCCTGGTCAATGCCAGCGCCTTTCTCCTGGTCAGGAAGGAACACCTGGTGCCTCCCGAGAAATCCTATTTCCGGATACCGCTCGGGGTATTCATCCCGGCCCTCGGCGGTATCTCCTGCATCGCCATGCTGGCCACCCTCGATTTGCGGATCGTCGTGCTTGGATGTATTGTACTGGTCACCGGAATGTTCCTCTACTATATTGAGGATACCCCCGAAGGGGAGGTGATACGGAGCGAGATACGAGAAAAACTGCGGAGGAGACGGAATTCTACCTGATAATCTGAGATGTTCTTCAATGCGGCTCGATTTATCGAATTCTTCTGGTTTGACAAACGAGGAAGACCGGCATTTCCTGGCTGTACGGGCTCTCTGCCCCCAGAGAGTATAAATCGAATGAACGAGCATGGAAAAGAAGGGTTCTTTTTGGACCGTTAACGAGGTTCGATGCGTCAATGATCTCTAAGTTCAGGCGGTATGGCCAGATCGCGGACGTGCTGGTGAAGCACGGCCTTGGGATCTTTGTCCGTAAGCTTTTCCCCAGGATCCACCGCTTCCGGAGGTGCAAGGCCTGTCCTGTCGAGAGCGTATCCTCCGTGGCCGAGCAGATCCGGCTCGTGATCGAGGAGCTTGGTCCCACCTTCATCAAGTTCGGGCAGATCCTGAGCACCCGCCGGGAGATCCTCCCCCCGCCGCTGATCGAGGAATTGCGGAAGCTCCAGGACCGGACAAATCCCCTCCCGTTCCTAAAGATCCAATCCGCGGTCGAGGAGGTGTTTCCAAATTACTTCGATTATTTCCGTGGAATTGACAATGTGCCCCTCGCGTCCGCCTCGCTTGCCCAGGTGCATCAGGCGTGGCTGATGGACGGGACCCCGGTGGCCGTGAAGGTCCAGCGCCCCGGGATCAGGGACATCATCGAGACCGATCTCCTCATCCTGGACTCAATTGCAAAGAGGATCGAGCATGCGTACCCGGAACTCCGGGTCTATAACCTGACCGGCATGGTGGACGACTTTTCCCACCAGATCCGGAATGAACTGGACTTCTCCCTCGACGGCAGAAACGCCGAGATCCTGCGGAAGAACCTGCAGGGCCAAAAAGGAGTGAAGGTCCCGAAGGTCTACTGGGAACATTCCTCCCCCCGCCTGCTGGTCATGGAGTACGTCGAGGGGGTGCGGGTGGACAATATCGCCGCCATCAGGGAGATGGGAGTCGACCCCCGGCAAGTCGCACGGGCCGGCTTCAATGCCTACTTAAAGCAGATCTTCGAGGACGGGTTCTTCCATGGCGACCCGCACCCGGGGAACCTCCTCGTGACCAGGGACGGCAATCTCGTCTTCCTGGACTTCGGGATCGTGGGCATCATCCGGCCGGAACGGCGGTTCATGTTTATCCGCCTCCTCCGCTCCTTCGTCGAACAGGACCCCCTCATGATGATCAAGGCACTGGAGGGGCTCGGCGTGAAGATCAGGGAGGAGGACCGGGAGTCCCTCCGGGACGATATCTATATCGCACTCATACAGTCACAGGGAGAGGAGATCGGAGAGATCCAGTTCAGAGAGATGGCCACCCACTTCACCGAGACCCTGAGGCGGTACCACCTGGAGGTGCCGATGAACCTGATGCTCATGCTCAAGGTACTGGTAATGGCGCTGGACGACGGGGTGGTGCTCGATCCCGGGTTCCAGTTTTCAAAGGAAGCCCGCCCCTTTGCAGCGGAACACGCCACCGCCGGATCGCTCTTCGAACAGTTCAAGTACCGCGGGGAACACTCGCTCATGGAAGCCATCGATGGGCTCTTCGATCTCCCGCGAAATGTCAACAGGACTCTCGAGCGGATCTCCAGCGGGGTGTTCAAGATCGATATCCTGGAATCCGATATCAAGAAATTCTCGGTCGCATTGGACCGGACCAGCGACCGGATTGTCGTGGGCCTGGTCATCGCCGCAATCGTGGTGGGTTCCTCCCTGGTTCTCAGTACTCCCAGCGGAACTTTCCCCTCCTTCATCATCTACCTGGCAGGAGGAGGGTACATCATCGCCATCCTGATCGG
>JAAEES010000217.1 GCA_013415575.1 Methanomicrobiales archaeon
GTCATGGTTGCCGCCCCGTCGGTCATGGGGGTATGGGGCGAGACGAAAGCCATGATCCAGGAACCGGCCCACCTGGCAGCAGAGAGCGGAAGTGGGCTTGTCGGCCTCCTTATTGCCGAGATGCAGTCAAGAGCAAAGGATCTGATCAAGGAACAGCAGAACCTGTGGAAGCATGACCAGGCAGGCTATCGGACAAAGACCCTTGATGCCTGCCGGGCCGCTGCAGCGGCCCTGTCAAAGGTTCCTCCCGAAGAGGCCCTGGCTTACAAGACGTGGGTGCTGGCAGTTGGCCTGAAGGTGGCCGAGGCGGCAAAAGAGCACGGGGTAGCGGTGAGTGATCCGGAGAAGGAGGCCCTGGCTGAGATTTCCGCTGCCCTTGGTATCGGTGCATGAAGTGAGCCTGGTATCGAAGATCAGGAAACATGGATAAACATACTTTTTACCGGATTCTTTTCTTCTACGAGGTGTTCCTCAACGTCCTTCTCTGGATCATCTACGACCCGCTCCGGGAACTGGTCGGCGTGTATGTACTCACCGGGACAATCCTCTTCCTGCTCATCGGTGTACCGGCAGTGATGTACCTGGTACTCTTCATCGCCAAACGGTGACGGTCCGGGATCACCTACGGTAATGGGGAGAAGAATGCCCCGGAAAAACGGGGGAGCGTGCCGGGGCAGGCCATACCGTCCGCTTCCTGGAACCCAGTGATCAGCTCCCGACCGGGTTGGTCACCCGCCCCATGAACAGGATGTTCCCCGGTGTCATCATCCTGGATAAGGAAGATGAACGGGTGATCGGCCCGGAATACGGGAATCGGTTCATAATCCATGTGGTATGCGAGTGTCATCGTGACCGCCGTTGCCGCAGCAGCCTCGGTCCCCTCCTCGTTCACGTCTACGAACGCTTTGTGGAAGACATCATCGATGAACAGGTTCCTGGTACCGTCCATCCCAGAGAAGTTGGCTGCACTGGTGAATGCCGTCGGCATCCCCATCTTTTTCAGGGTATCCGACAGGCGGTAATCCGTCTCAAGCCGGAATTTCGGGAAATACACCTTCACCTGCTTGTAGACGAGCGCCTGCTGCAATTCCGACACTTTCTGCGGAGTAAGGGAGATCTCCACCGCTTTCAGGTCGTCATCCCTGGGCAGGAGGACGAGCATGGACAGTTGTTTCCCGTCCTTGTGGGCATACGGCATGCCGAGCACCTGGAGCGTGTCGGTCTCACCATACCAGTACTTCGCTTCCTTGTCGGTCCTCCGCATCATCGGGACCCGGACGGTCTGCGACGGGCTGATCCTGAAATCTTCCTCGATGGTGTTCTCCTTCTCAAACTGCTTGTCCCAGGTGCCCTTGAAGTAGATGGCGTTGGTGATCACCAGCCGGGTCAGGTCATGAATCGATCCCTGGGGCAGCAGGTCCTGGATCTTATCCGCGGTCTGATCCGCCACCCACTGGTTGATGGTCTTCCGGGAAGGCTCAGGATTGTTGATGAAATCCAGGTTGGTGACGTATGCCGAGTACCAGGACCGGGCAGTGCTGGTATACGCCGGGAGAAACGTATAGGTCCGTTCGGCCCAGAGTGCGTTTGCGGTACGGAGGGTGTAGCCCGAACCTCCCCTGTTCAGACCAGTTAAGATCTCATAGTAACCCGTCCTCCTGGTGGCGTCATCAGCGGGAAAATGGAAGACCGACCGGATCTCATCGGCGGTGCCGCCCCGGGCTCCCTCGTAGGTGATGGCTAGCGCTGTGGAGATACTCCAGGGTGAAAAGAAAATATTTTGACCTGCCTGTTGGGGATCGTTAACTATCCGGGAATAGAGGTCGAGGGCGAACTGGTTGTTGGCCTGCACCACGTCCTTTCCGCTTTCTGAAACCGGCGTGGTGTCCTTCACCCCGGTCGGGGTCTGGAGGGAATTCAGCATCGCAGCCTTTTCAGATGAATACTGTGTCATCAGGGACTCCTTGCTGTAGCCGGGAGTATACTTCGAAGAATCAGCTATGAAAAATCCCGGGGTCGGCGTTGGTGAAGGCGAGGGGGTTGGTGTGGGTGTTGATTTTATGACTCCACCAACCGGGAGAGGCGGCATATAACTCTGGTTCTTCACCTGCTGGAGGGCCTGTGATTTAGCGCCTGATTCATAGGGAGACCATTTCGAGAGATTGTATTTCAAATCGTCAAACGTAGTCGAATAACCTGAATCTGTTGTGAGATTGGAATACATTTTCTGGAGCTCTGTCTGCTTTTTCAATTCCGGCTGCGGACGCAGGACCCGGAACAATCAAAAGAGCTGCAACAAAGGTGATACAGATGGCGATGATGAACAACTTCGATCTCATGTCAACCCCCCATGATCGTATACATGTAGCCCGACTTGTGCGCTATAAATAAATATTGATCTTTTCGGTTATAGTATTCAGTGCGACTTCTCCATTTCCGAAGTAGTATCGAATCGTCACCCCACGGGGAGAGCCCTATCCACCTCCGGGGTTCATGACTCGTCCCATGAACAGGATGTTCCCGGTCTCGTTGTCCTGGATGAGGAAGATGAACGGGTGATCGGCCTGGAACACCGGTATAAACCCCGGCATGGTACCTGAGCAGAGACTCACGACCCCGGCCGTTGCCGCCGCAGCCTCGGTCCCCTCTTCGTTTACCTCCACGAATGCCTGGTGGATGACATCATCGATGAAGAGGTTGCGGGTGCCGTCCATTCCCGAGAAATCGGCCGCACTCGAAAAGGCAGTCGGCATCCCCATTGCCGAGAGGGTGTCAGGCAGGAAGTACTTCGTCTCCAGGGTAAATTTCGGGAAATACACCATGACCCGCCGGGCGCTGAGATTCTGTTGCAGTTCTGCCAGCGTACCGGGATCGAGTGACTGTTCAACTGCCGTCAGGTCATCGTCCTTCGGGAGGATGACGAGCATCGAGAGCTCCTT
>JAAEES010000218.1 GCA_013415575.1 Methanomicrobiales archaeon
ATGATAATGTACATAGTTGGGTTTCCATCATTGGCATTGAAATATTTTGTGCATCATAGCTCTGATCTGATGTTCTGCGGGGTGGACGAAGCGGGAAAGGGCGCCGTACTCGGCCCCCTGGTCGTTGCAGCGGTCGCCTGCCGCACTTCCCATGACCTTGACGGGATACCGGTGAAGGACTCAAAAGCCCTGCGGCCGGAAGAACGATCCCGCCTCTCCCACCTGATTACCGCCCGCTTTCCCTTCGAGGTGCTGGTGATCGATGCCCCCGACATCGACATCCTGCGGCGGTGCGGGAGCATGAACCTGCTCATGGCCCGGGCCCATGCACAGGTGATCGGGAAGCTCCGGCCGCACCGGGCATACGTTGACGCCTGTGATGTCATCGCCTCCCGCTACGGGCGGACAGTCGCCGCCTGCCTGGACTTCACCTGCCAGGTCACGGCCGAGCACCATGCCGATGAGAACCGGCCGGTGGTCTCGGCGGCAAGCATCGTCGCCAAGGTCACCCGGGACCGGATTATCGATGATCTCGCATCCTCATTCGGCGAAATCGGCAGCGGCTACCCCTCAGACAGGAGGACCATCGCCTTCCTCGAGCAGTATATCCGTGATCACGGAACGCCCCCTTCCTGTGCCCGGACCTCGTGGGAGACGGTCAGGACCCTGGTCTGCCGTGCCGAGCAATCCGATCTCTCGCGGTATTTCGTGCTGTGAACCAGAACCCGGGAGCCAGGCGTCTCACCCTGGTCACCTTCCAGGATAGCATGGCATCTCCGGAAGGCCAGGAATCCTCTGCCGGGGCAGACCACGGGCCATCCTCCCCATATCTCCTATGTCCCCTGGCTGGTCGGGATCGCGCACGTTCATCCCGATTTCCCCTGTCCAAACCGTTATCTGGCATTCTCTCCCATATCTGATGAATGGACTGGCTCCTGGTGCTGCTGCTCTTCATCGCAGTCTATGCCGTCATAGCGGCAGTGATCAGGCAGCGGGGGCTCTACGCCGATCATATCGTCTTCTACGGCCCTATCATGGCCATAAAAAGCATGAAGGTCGGCTTCTTCGATCGGTTCACGCGGTTCTCCACCTTCCTCCGCCTCTACGCGAGCTTCGGCGTGGTGATGGTGGTCATCATCTCCATCGGCATGACGGTACTCCTCTTCTTCTCGCTCCACTACACCTTCGCTGTCCGCCCGCCGCCGACCGGCATCTACGCCCCCCAGAACATCCTCCTGATCCCCGGACTCAACGAGTATATTCCCTCAACCATTGCCGTCTGGCTGGCATTCGTGATCACCATCGCCATCCATGAATTCGGTCACGGCATCCTCTCCCGCGTCGAGAACATCGCGGTAAAAAGCGTGGGGGCCCTGCTCCTGGTGGTACCCATCGGGTTCTTTGTCGAGCCTGACGAGGAAGACCTGAACCGGACCCGGGGAATGCGCAAGATCCGGATGTTCGGGGCCGGGATCACCAATAACATCGTGGTAGGGGGACTCTGCTTCCTGGTGATGATCCTGCTCATGGGTCTGGTCATACCGGTGGCCGGACCGGTGATCGGGGGAGTGTACCAGAACTTCTCGGCAGAGCAGGCAGGGGTCCCCTCCTACTCCGTCATCCAGGCGGTGAGCGGCACACCCGTTCAGACCCCCGGCGATGTCTCGGCCCTCCTGAATGCCACCCGGCCGGGCGATACCGTCACCCTCACCGTGCTTCACGACGGGGTGACG
>JAAEES010000219.1 GCA_013415575.1 Methanomicrobiales archaeon
CGGGATACACCGATCCCCTCATTCTCGCCCCCGATGACGGCGCAGCCCCGTTTGCCTCGATGGTTGCTGCTGTCGGGAACTGGGACTGCGACCACCTTGAAAAGACCCGTATATCCGGCGATGAGGTCAGGATCGAACCCAAACATCTCTGTGCAGGGGGAAGAGAGGTGGTGATCGTGGATGACATCATATCCACGGGTGGTACACTTGCCACCGCTGCCGGGCTCCTCTCCGCACAGGGGGCACGGGAGGTTGCAGCAGCCTGTGTTCACGGTGTCTTTGCCGGCGGTGCATATGCCCGCCTCGTCGCCTCGGGGGTGCAGGAAGTCGCCGCCAGTGACACGATCGAGCAGGCCTGCAGCGTCTACTCTGCTGCCGGGACCGTTGCCAGCAGGCTTCGGGGATGCTGAGGATTGATGGTTCACTGCTGGAGGGGGGCGGCCAGATCGTCCGTTCAGCAGTCGCCCTCTCCGCGGTGACCGGGACCCCGGTGGAGATCTTCGCCATCCGGAAAAACCGGTCCCGGCCGGGCCTCGCCAACCAGCACTGTGCTGCCGTCCGGGCTGTGGCTGAAGCCTGTCATGCCCGCGTTACGGGGAATACTCCGGGAAGCTGCAGGCTCTCTTTTATCCCGGGATCCATCGTTCGAAGAGATATCTCGGTTGATGTCGGCACGGCCGGAAGCGTTCCGCTGGTCATCCAGGCCTGGCTGCCCGTTGCGCTCGAGGAGGGGGGATCGCTCCAGGTGCAGGGCGGGACGGAAGTATGGTTCAGTCCCACCATCGATTACTTCACCGAGGTCTTTCTCCCTGCGCTGGGTCCGGCTGGGGCAGGAGTGAGGGTAGAGGTCATCCGGAGGGGGTATTTTCCGGTCGGTGGCGGGATCGTCCGGGTAACGGCAGAACCGGCAGCCCTCCCGCGGGTTACTGTCGGTGGTGCAACGGGAATCGGCATCCGGTCCTGCTCATCGAATCTGCCCGACCATGTCGCCGATCGACAGGCGGCCAGCGCCAGGGCATACCTCATCAGAGAGACCAGTGAAGAGTATCCGGTGAGTATCAGGCGATCAGAGGGGCCGGGCACCGGCAGCTCCTGCACGGTCTGGAAGGGTGCGAAGGGATCGTGTGCCCTTGGGAAGAGAGGGCTCCCGGCTGAGAAGGTGGGGGAGGCGGCTGCTGCCGGACTGGTGGCCGGGCTCCGGGCCGGAGGGGATGTCGACCTCCACCTGAGCGACCAGCTCCTTGTCTACCTCGCCCGTGGGGGGGGTTCGTATACCGCACCGGAGTTCACCCTCCATGCCCGTACCATGTGCTGGCTCCTCTCCCTGTTCGGGCTGCCGGTGACCGCAACTGAGCGTGATACGGTGGAGTTCCAGAGATGAAAGCAGTCCTTGACAGCCCCGCCTTCTTCTCGTCTCTCGAATTATCCGGGGAGCTCTACACCACCCCTCGGGTGGTTGCCGAGCTGAGAGATCTCCGGTCAAAAGTCCGTTTCGACCTGCTCTGTGAATCGGGCCTGCAGGTACAGGAACCGGGGCGGGAGGCGAGGGCCCGGGTGAATGAAGCCGCGACCCGCAGCGGGGAACGTGAAGCGCTCTCGGAGACAGATCTCGAGGTCCTCGCCCTCGCCCTGGAGATTCAGGCGAGTATCGTCACGGATGACTACGCTCTCCAGAACGCTGCATACCGGATGGGTATCCCGTTCATCCCTCTCCACCAGATCCACCAGAGAGGAGCCCGACGATTCATCTGGCAGTACCGCTGTACGGGATGCGGCAGATCATATACAGCACCGGGCGAGTGCCCGGTCTGCGGGGCCCCTATCAAAAGAAGACTTAAATAGCGCTGCGCATACTTTTCTTGCAATGTCATCGCTTGATGAGCTGATCCAGCGAGCACGGACACTTCTCTCCGAAGGCCACAGCCCGGGCCAGATTGCCGACGAGCTGAGCCTTTCGGTCGAGACCGTCACCTGGCTCCTGACCCAGCAGAAGGGTGGTGCAATCCCGAAGGATGTCGGAATCGACTGGACTGCGGTGAGCAGTCAGGGACCGCTGCTCGATGAGCTGGCCATGATGATGCTGAAGCACTACTACTCAGCCTCCAGCGGCGAGCCCAGGGGCGAAGCCCAGCCCGAACAGTTCCCCACCGCCATCGTGGGGATTGCCATATCAGGTATTCCGCTCGCCACCCTCATCGCTGTTGCCGAGGATGTGGCGCTGGCCATTTATCACCCTGCAAAACAGAGCACACGGGATCCACCGGTCGGTTTGATCAGCGGCAACTTCGCTCAGATCGCGGGTGAGCGGTGCGTGATCGTGGACGACGTCATCACCTCCGGCACTACCATGCACGAGGTGGTCCGGTACATCCGGAAGCATGGGGGAAACCCGGTCGGTATCCTGGTCATCTTTGACAAGCGCGGTATCAAAGACGTGGACGGGGTTCCGGTGTTCTCGCTCTTCAGAATTTCCCGTATCGACTGATACCGGACCCCTCCCTCTTTTATAATTGGATTGGTTTATATAGAAGTTCAATTCCATCTTTTACCACATTGGAGGATAAACGATGCTTGGAGGACAACCAATTAT